>JAPLUR010000020.1 GCA_026397505.1 Candidatus Zixiibacteriota bacterium | reverse complement strand
GACTTCCGAAAGCGCAAAGACTATGTTTCTCCTGCTAAAATCTAACTCGTTATACGACATTAGGTGTCTCCTTTTGAATCAGCTTGTAAATCTTAAGGATACACCTCTTGTCGTTTTTACACACTTATAAAGATATTACCCGGCCCGATTCAAATGATTATCGCCGACAGCGATAAGAACAGGGGCAATTGTCGGCTAATAACTTTCGCCCGTGCCCCGGACTGTCAGAATCACTTTGAAGCTAACTACCGCCAATCGCCGACCGCAATAAAGGCGGCCCAGCCGACCGGGTGATCCGATTGCCCTTTCTGTCTTAATCCGGCAATCCGGGCCAGCTGCATCCTCCGCATTACCTCCGCCAGAGAAATATCTTTCCGTTTGTAGAGATCGCCGAGCAACTCCGAGACATATTGATCTGAGAGAGGCCAGAGAGCGCTTATGACAGTATGAGCGCCCGCCATCTGGAAGGCGCGGCGAAGCCCATAGACCCCTTCGCCGACCTGTATATCCCCCAGTCCGGTCTCGCAGGCCGAAAGGACAACCAGATCGGTTCCTTCCAGGTCCATCGCCGAGACTTCATAAGCGGTAAGAATACCATCCTCGATGCCGATGCTATCCGAACCTGCTCCATGAAGATTCGAGCCGGCCAGAAACAATCCCGAGCGCAGGAGTGGATTTTCCCCGACCCAGCCATTGTCCTGAGCGTGCTCATCCTGAAGCGTATCAATCCGGCATGATCCATCGAGAAAATAGCCATGAGTCGCCAGATGAATGGCCCGGCAACCGGGTGCTTTTCTCTTGAAATTCTCTTCCGAGGCGCCCGGCCCGAAGAAGGCATAAATCGGCTCCCGGAACGATTCCTCCCAGGCCGACGAAACGGCTTTGATCTCATCTCTCGTTCCCGGCAGTGGCCCCAAAAATATTTCATTCAGACGACCACAACCGGAGCGGATATTCCGGGGAACCGAATATTTCCTGTCGACCATGACATACCCCTCGGTGGAAATATCGCCGGCTCTGGCGTATCCGGGGGCGTCATAGTCGGGATCGCCAATGGCGAAAAGCCCCGTGGTTTGCGTTTTCCCATTACGAAATCGAACGGAACATATGACGGCGATAGTCCCGGATGAGTGGTTCGATTTCATCCGCTTTGCCCAGTTCTACAATTGCCGGTGTTCCGTCGCGTGAAATGACGGCCGCCAGAAAATGCGGTTCGGCCTTATCCGACAGAAAATCCCGGCGGTTATAGCGAAAATATTCTATCAAGATAGACCCTTCCGGAAGTGAGGAAGCCAGTTTCCCGGCACTGATCTTCTGATTTTCTCTTTCGCGCCGGAAGCTGGCGCTGCTACTGGAGAGCTTCGCTTCCAGCCGATTGGCCATCCGGCTGAGAGAATCGAGGCGAGTGCGATAATCAGCAATATCCTCACCCGGCCCTTCAACATAAAGCCGGGACAGCCGATATTTGACCGAACGAAGTGATTCGGCCAGCAACTGAATGGCGGAATCATTTTCACTGACGATTCTTCTCCGGCGTTCGAAAATATAATCGGAGACCTGTCCTTTACTCCCGAGTATGAAGTCGACAACTTCTCGGCATACGATACTGTCGGGATTGGGAAGAGCATAGTACGATGAAAGAAGCATATCGATGGAGTTTTTGATTGACTTGGACAGCCCCAACGCATCCCCTTCCGACATAGAGGAAGCATTGGTTTCAAGATGAGACGTTCTGATCCGGCAGGCTTTGGCAGCCAGTGGCAATCCGGCCTCAGCTCTTTTTTCCCGGCACCGCAGTTCGCATATCGATTCCAGAGCCTCAGCTACCGAGGTGTGCTTATCGCCGTAGATCGCCTGCCGCATCGAGAGAGCGCTGTCAAGAAAGCGACCTGCCTCGACATACCGCCCCTGCTTCATTTTCAAGCGGGCCAGCCTATTCAAGATGTCCGCGATCAAGAAATGGCCGGGTCGGAAGACTCTGCGGGTAATAGTTAGAGCTCTTTGAAGCAGGGTTTCCGCTTTATCATATTCTCCCCGATCGGCGTGGATGGCCGCCAGATATGTCAGAGGCGCGATAACATCGGGATGATTTATACCAAATTTTTCCTCCCGTATTTCCAGCGTCTTTGCAAAAGCCTGTTCGGCTCTGGTCAGATCGCCTCTGTTATAGTACATCGTCCCGAGGCATACCAGAGGACGTGTCACATTGGGATTATCCGATCCGAATTCTTGTTCATATATATGGAGGACCCTTTCAAACAATGCTTCAGCTTCGCCAAAACGTCCCAGATTGCAGTAAAGATCACCGAGGTTTCCCAGAGTCGTCCCCAGGTCGGGATGGTCCGGACGCAGAATCCGCTTTTTTATAGTAAGGGCTTCCAGATAATATTGCTCCGCGGAGGCCAATTGACCTTGAGCAAAATAGATGCCGCCGATATTGTTCAGCATCTTTGCCACAGATAAGTGGCTCGGCCCATAGATACTCTTATAAATATCAAGGCCCCTCTGGTAGAATTCATTGCAGCGCTCATATCTTCCCTGTTTTTCATAGAGATGAGCCAATTCCAGGAGAGTATTGGCCATATCGCGATCTTTTCGATCCGGCAGCTTCTCGCGAATCTGCAATGCCTTTTCATAATACCTTTGCGCCTCGTCCAGCTTGTTCTGATTCCGACAGACCTGAGCTAGATAATAGTAACTGGAGGCGATCTCGGGATGATCGGGATACAAGAGCCTTTCCCTCATAGCGAGGGCTTTTCGTTGCAGATCTTCCCCCAGAGCATGTGTACCTATGAAGTTATACATCCGGCCCAAATCAAATATGGAGGCCGCCGCTTCGAGGCTCTCCGCTCCAAACAGGTTCTCGCGAATCGTCAGTCCCCGCCTGATGCAGACCTCCGCTTTTGAGAAATCGCCGATCAGACAATAGTGTAGACCCAATTTGGACTGGACCCGGGCAACCACCGAGTCTTCCCGGCCATACATTTTTTCGGCCAATTCGGCAGCCCCGGCAGCTATGACAGCTGCTGAATCATCAGCTGCGGCTTCAACCAGGGAGTCGGCTGTCAATAAAAGTCGTTCATATTCCTTCAACGGTGAGACATTATCAAGTAATACCGTGACCGGTAAAAAGAATAGAAAAGTTATGATTAATGCCATTACTCTCATAAGTCCCTCTCATTTAACAAAGATTTCAGGGCGATGAGGCAGAGATTGATACCGGACATATTAAAAACAAAGGCAATCAATAAATCTGGCGAAGATACATTCATTAGCGGCAAACGCCGCGCAATTAATGTGAGGTCGACTCTCAGCGGTAATCAATTCCTCCGTTGAGATTTCTTAAATTTAATATATTGTCCACCCGGCGGTTGGTCAAGCAGGAATTTGCCCAATCTCATAAATAAATGAACCATATGGCCTGAAATGTCAATCGAAAGCTTCAAGGCCCTGCTCAAGTATCGAAATTGCCGGGAAAGGTACCGTTCAAGGCAGGATTAATCATATATATCACCGTAACAGGTCACGGGGACTGATTAAGTCAGAATCAAATTATAGTTGGCGGTATTTGTTTAACAAATCGGAGGTTTGATTTCGATGGCCAGGATCAAAACGGACCCTCTGATAAACTGACCCTCCGCCGCAATCTGACCTGTCACTGCCAACAAATATCAAGAAAAGAGAAATAGACTCAACGCCAAGCGACAACGTTAAGGAGCCGACTGGTGAGAGTCAGGCTCCTTCAATGGCAATATAATAAGATAGAGGTTAATATTTACCTTCAGAGGGGCAGAAAACCTGGTATTTCTTCGCGGTGCGATTCCAAAGTATAATCTTTGAAGAACTTCCATACCCTTCTATGGTGAAGGCATAAAATGAACCGGCCGGGAGGTTATCTGAGACGGGGACCGGTGTATCCAGGTAGTGCCCCTGGGAATCAAACTTATGGATACCATACCGGTCGGCGACCAAAATATGTTTTTCTAACTGCAACTGAGACGTCCCGGAGGATAATTTATTGGGCGATTCTTCAATGACAATTCTAGTTGGGAACACCAATTTGGCGTTTTCGCCGGCGTTGGTTGCAGAATTTCTACCGAAAATGCCAAATGCGGTTACAAACAAACCGGTGCCGTCAAAAATGACTACACGATGATTGCCCCAATCAGCTACATAGATATTCCCCTCTGAATCAATCGCTATACCCTCCGGGGTATTAAAGCGTGTAGTGTCGGACTCTCCAAATTGCAGCGGAAAAGTGGACTCTCCGGTTTCTTTGGAGTACTTTACCAAAGCAGTATCCAACTGAGAACTGACGGCCATCAATGTGCCTGACCGTTCAATGACGGCAAAATCTCGGAAATCCGGCCGGCCATTCAGAAATGCTGAATCTACAACGGCAGGTTTTGAGCCGCCGCTGTACAGGATAACATTCTTCCCCGACGGCGTCACATATGCAGGACAATCAGCCTTATCGGCATTAGCGTTACACATATTATAAGATACGACCGGAGCAAGGACAACCGTGTCGCTTACGGTCAGGCCGGGCACATTACCTTTATATATGCGGTATGTTGTATAGAGGTCATTTCTCTTGAATTGGATCTCAAATAGCGTATCCAAATTCAGCCTGCTGATTTTGAGCAGGCCGTTCGCATCGGTAGTATTTTTCTTCTCACCATACGTAATTTCACAGTTGTTGCAGTACTCGGCCCGGCCCGCCTGCTCATAAAGGACTGTTAGTTCCAGATTCCAGTTCCGCTCCAATCCCAGAAGCTCTGGAATATTGGCCGTAAATCCCGGCAAACTGTATTCCCCGAAAATCCCCAACTTTTTTTCAGTGGGGTACACAGATTTCTTCGGCAAAGCCAGCTTCTTAAGCAATTCGATACTTTCAATTCCGAAACTCTGTCTGAAAGCCAATAAAGTAGCTACTTTTTCGTAAAATATCCCGTTTTCACACTCGGGTTGATAATCGGGACATCTGATATTGTTTATAGATATGCCGCCAAGTGCCTCAGTTGAACCTTTACTGAGATCAGATTCATTCCGCAAAGCGTTTGCATCATTAAATAGAAAGCGATAAGCGTTGATACCGCTGCTGGTTCTTATGATTGATTCACACGCTCTTGATGCGGCCAGATCGTTACCGATAGATTTGTAGATAAACGCCAGGTAATAGAGCGCCCTGACACTGCCTCTGGAATTAACAAGCTCAACAAAAGCATTTCGAGCATTATCCAGACAATCGTTACAATTTTGATCGTTATCCCAAACCTGG
Source organism: Candidatus Zixiibacteriota bacterium (assembly GCA_026397505.1). Taxonomy (NCBI): domain Bacteria; kingdom Pseudomonadati; phylum Candidatus Zixiibacteriota; species Candidatus Zixiibacteriota bacterium. The sequence goes on along the minus strand of JAPLUR010000020.1, from coordinate 67,232 downwards.
AAAAGACAATAGGCCCTGATATATCTTGCCTCGGCATTGCATTCTCCTCCGACATTACTGAGAACGTTGGAGGCTTCTCGGTAGAACCTGGCTTTTTCGGCGGGGTTGTCATAGGTAGTTGCCAACATCGCCGTGCCTATTCCCCGATAAAGGTTCACAATATCGGGCGGCCGAGCGCAATCGAGGAAAGCAAAAGCTCTATTGATAAATCCCCGCCTGGCCTGAGCGGCCAGCACGCCGGCGGCACGCTTGAGAAGATATTTCGCCATCCATAGACACCTTTCTTCTCTGTCTTCGCCCGCGCCTAAGGGGAGATATTGGTCGATTGTCTGTGGCGTGATCTGGTCTCTTTCGATCCCGAATCTTCTCTGAGCATCGGCACGCAGGATACCGATTCTTCTTTCCTGATTATTGGCAGTACGATTTATGAACGTCTGAAAACTGCCGGCAGCCTCCCCTTTATCCAAAATCAGTTGTATAAATCCCATCCAATAATAGGCCTCGTCCATGCCCTGCCGGGCGGCATCGGAATAACTCTGTTCGGTCCGCCTCCAGATTGAATCAGTTGTGACGGCGTCCGCGGCCATCATATGAAGCCTGCTGGCTTCCCGAAATTTTGTTTCCGCAGCCGTCAGGAAATTGCCATTGGCCAATCCGCCGCATTCAGGGTTACCTCTATCGATCAAAAACAGTTCCAGGCATTTCATTGCCTCTGAATAATTCAATAAAGGGCTCAATCCTTGCGCCTGGCTTTCAAACTCCGGGGAAATACTGCGATAATCGGCAGCCTGAAAATCTTGCGCCGATCTATCGTTGTCTCCCATTGCCTGAAATATCTTGCCGCGTTCATATTCAGCGTCGCACTTCCTTATTTCGGCGGCTTTTTTGAGCCGGACCGACGCCATCTGGTCACCGGCCACAGATGCGAACTTGTCACGGGCCGCAGTCAGGAGAGCGTCCAGACCTGTCAACCCCTCGTGCGGAGCTTGAGTGGAGCCTATAATTTCATATTTTGTAATAATGGCTTCCCGAAGCTTGCACTCGCCCGACATATAAATGCCAAATACCGCAAAGCTGTCGTTGATATTGGCGAAGACGTCAAATTCGGTTCCGGCCGTCCTAAAAGCAGCGGCATCCATATTTAGTTCCGCAACCCGGAAAAAGCACCAGGCTTTGCCATAATTGGCGGCATTCGAAATGGTGCTATAGGCGACTGTCACCGGCTGATTCCGTATTTCCGCCAAGATCAATTGAAACTTATTCAAAGCCGCCTGATAGTTGGCCGATCCCGCCGCTCCGGAATATGAGACTTGAGCGCTCTCCAGGTCAGTTCTCAATTGCGTGAAGGCCGTATTGTCCTGTGAAAAAAGACTTGAAGTCATCAACAGCCCACACAAGACTCCAATAATTAAAATATTTCTGCGCATTCTTATCCTCTTTAAGGCACAATTGAAGTCAGATTGCAGACACTTTTCACATCTCCGAACCTAACCTCGAGTAAAGACTTTCCGCCGAGAAGATGGATTTTTCCCACCGGCACCGGTTTTGCGGTTCCCGGCAGAGTCGCAAGCGTCAGGTCGCTAATATCGATGGTAAGTCGGTTGGTTCCGATATTAAAGCGGTAAAAGATGGAGCCACTCCCATAGGGAGTGTAATGCCATCGGGAAACGGCGTCCATTATGTGTTTGGCCGCCTGAGCCGCGGCCCCACCTTTGCAGAGAATTACACCAGATACAACAACAATGCCCTTTTGCTCTTGCAGATTGGCTTTTATCACGACATCGACATCCCTAAGACTTTCGAGAGAAATATTTCTCAAGGTCTGCCAATTCACAGCCGGTATCCCGGCATACAGCTGAATGCGGAATTCAGGAGGGCGAACCTCGGGTCCGTAGATACGCGCGGCATGCGTGGCAGGCTGTTGCAGAGTGAAACTGGAATCTTCTACACCAGTCGGCGTTTCGCACCGGGGAATGGAAACGACGCCCTCGCTCCCGCACTTCAAACCAAGCAGACTGATTATCAGCAATGATGCAATAAATATTAGCTTTTTCACGCCTTTGTCCTTAATCATACTAGAATATAACCTCAAGGTATCTCTTCCCATTCTCCGTCCCTTTCGAGAAATGAAGGCTCTCCTCCGGACTCCCAATAACCGATAAAATGATATTGGCGCCCACGGCAACTGAATCCTGCTTATTGCCATAGATCAGATCAATAATGCTCTTGGCTTCGCTGTATCTCAGAGAATCGGGGCAACGAATCAGGAAATAATACTCGGAAATCCTTTTCTCCACCAAGGCCTTCTTAAGATCCACTATCCTTCCCTCCAAAGTCGTTCGGCTGATAATCGCGCTCATAATCTCTGTTTCGGATTTATCCATACATGAGCTGTCTATCCAGATAAAACGTCTGTCATTCTTCATCTGCAGTATGGCATTTACCACTCCCGGCCTGGTGGAAATTTTTGGAGTCATGACACCCACCCGCTCGGGTTGAATGTTACGCGGAACCAGCGAAAAAACGAGGAGAATCAGGAACATATCCATCAAGGGATACATTACCAGTTTCTTTTTGAAGTCCCGTCTGCTTTTCTTGCGCTCGATCAGGGCGCTGCGTGTTGTCATACTCGTTACCTCCTCAGCGGGACCAGGTTTAGGGTGCTGTCCTTCAGGGTGCTGCAGGTCCTGATGATAAAGTCAATTATCTTAAACGGAGCATCATCTGATGCCATCACCCTGATCGGCTCGACACCATTGCTACTGTCGCGATAATTAATATATGAACTAATCTCTTCCTTTATAGGTCGGCACAGGTCGCTGAAGGAGGCCGAGTCGGAATTATAGAAATTATTATCAAGCACCATTGACAGTTTAATAGTGTCCGATCTAAACGGCTGCAGCATGCTGACCTGCAGTTGGTCGGACGTATTCTGCAAATTCTCGCGCAGTACGGTAATTGTCAGGGCATCTCGCCCAACATCGCGATTTGAGCCGAAGGGCTGGGCAAAGCTGAATATCAGCAATAGGAACATCATATCGACCAGACTCATCAACTCGAACTCCCTGCGAGATTCAATTCTCTTAATACCCATTTTTCATTTCCCTATTCCGAAAAATGCATTTACAACTTATCGCATTCTTTTGCTAATTTCAACGACATCTCTTCCCAGGTGGTTATTACCCGGTCCAGCTTGTTGGAGAAATAATAATGGGCCAGCATCAGGATAATACCGGTCGTAAGCCCATATACAGTTGTCCATAAAGCTTCGGAAATTCCAGGGGCAAACTTGGCCGGATCGCTTCCATAATTGGCAAAAGCCGACACCAGTCCGGTAACCGTTCCATAGAGACCGAGAAGCGGTTCCGTATATCCGAGACTCCAGAGCCAATCAATGAAACCACGTTTCTTCAATCTCGCCGCCTCGGCTTCAATCGTCCGGTCCAGATATTCCTGAATACATTGACGATCCGGGATATTCTTGTGCTGCTTCAGACCATCCTTGACAATGGTGATAGTCGGCAGGTCGCCAAAGTCAGTCAATTTCTCATGTGATCTTTTGGGGAAGTTCGGGTAGAAAGGCAATTTCCCCAAAACCTTCCTGGCATGTACACCCCAGGACTGTTCCCGCGTTGACATCAATCTCTGAAGAAGTTCCTTAGTTTGCGCAGGATTTACCGGCGATGAGTTACCGTCAGTATATATTTTATCATAAATGTCATCTATCTTTTCCTTCAGTTCCATCTCAGTCGGAAATAACCGCGTTGGCCGCATAATCCAGAAACACCTGACAATAAAAAGACAGGCAATTATGAAGAAGAGAAAAATAAGAATAAATGAAGCCCTACCCAGATCGGTCGATTCGTCATAGACCTTCATAAATTCGGTGAAACTGAACAGATTTACCTTTATCGTTCCATTCCCCCCCCCTTTGGGGGTGGGGAAAATAGACCTGGCAATCTGAGATTTCACCACCAAGCGGCCATTGTTATTCACTCCATCAACACGAAAGATGTACTGAGTCTTGGCCAATCTATTTTCAAAAACAGCCATGGAACCGCCGCCGATATCCAGACTTGTTTTTGAGTCATGATCACTAAGACTGTCCTTTTCTGCCCAGCAGTATATCTTATAATTCAAAGTGTTGATTTCGGCATCCCGCCCGCTGGAGTCGCACAATTTCCATGACACCTGGTAATTGACTTTGGTCTCTTTCCAGAACAGGAAACCCTCGGAATGCTCACCTCTGGCGTCAACACCTACAAAGCATATCTGATATTTATTGGGATTATCCTGGGCGGAACTCACACTGAATGAGATAATCAGGATGATAAATAGTGCCATTAGGTGACTTCTCTTAAATGGCGATGGGGTCAGACACATAATCGGGGCTCCTCCATGTGTAACTGTTTGAAAGACATTTATTATTTTTCACCCAACAGATTTTTCAGCCCAATCTGAGATTCAGTATACTTATCTAGAGTATAGCAAAATCTCCCTAATAGGGCAAAGATCAATATGGCATTGTCAATCTCATTTTTAGATTCGTAACACTGCCCAATTATAAACAGGGCATCATCCGCGATATTGCCGTCGGCAAAAATGGGGTATCGGGGATAGTCGCTATCCAACGGCATATTGCACCCCTCGATCAGCGGTAATAAGATCGCAATAGCCGCATCATACTGGCCTTCATTATAAAGGCAATCAGCCAATCCCAGCACGGACAAATTCAGCATGCTGGCACTGTCACATTCCTTTTCGACTTCAATGGCAGAAGTGAATGCACCGATGGCATAATCTACTGAATCGCGGTAGCTTTTGAAATAAACACCTCGAAGATAATTTAACCTCAGCTTATTCATTACTGTCTCATCTATTCTCGCCAAACAGATGCCGGCTGAGTCATAATTGCCGAGCATCAAATAAATTTCCGCCAGATTCATTAAGTGTGTATCACTTAAGTTATGCCCCAGCTCAGGCTCGTATACTATCTTGGATTGTTCGGCAAGAGATCCCGCCTTGTCTCGCGCCTTGGCAGTATCAGAATGCTTAATAAAATGAAAAGCCTCCTTCGCCTTTCGGAATATCGAAGCCGCTTTGTCGGGCCCGCCGATAAAGTCCCAATAACGCCCTTCATTGGACATGTCAAAAATCTTGGCAAGTTCCTTTGCAACGATAAGCACCGTATCACTACGACCCTCATAAGAGTAACGCGCCAGTGCCTGAAGCCTTATCTCCTTTTCAAAGAGAACCTCAGATGGAGAAAGTGTTGAATCGGGTTTTCCTTCGGATATCGCCAAGGAGCCACAGGGCTTGACGATGCTTTCCGTCGGAGTCCATCTGCTGCGGCCGCGGAAATGCCCGGCATCTCGCGCTGCACCCTTGCGAAGTGTCAACGATATCCTATAGTTATCGATTTCCCCCAGATCGTGAAAGACATAGCAGTAATCGAATCCCAGATCAAGACCAAATATCTTCTTTTTCAGGCCGCAACCGAGAGTGAAATCATCCTGCCGATTGTTCATCCCCGCGCGCACGAATCCGGTGACCCCCGGCCAGCAATACTGCCCTTCCACCCCCCCAAAGATGCCCACACCCCGCTCCGGATAGCTGCCATATTTCCAGAACGCCCCTCTCGCGCGCGACCGAAACAACCATTCGTAATCATTGGCCGCAATCAATTTGAAGCGCTCGGAAACGGTCCAAGCATAACTCCAACCTGCTTTCAAGGAGGGCGGGTACTTCTCCGCCGCTCCATCAAGATTCACTTTCGGTATAATGGCATTTTGAAGACTGAGTCCGATTCTCAAGGGAAGAATGGTCCTTAATGACGGAAACCTCTTGCTGCCAGGAGGGTTGATGAACCGTAACTGCACGCCCAGATCGGCACCATAACTCCAACCGCTACTCTTGAATACTTCCTGACGAATAACTTTAAAACTTGTACCCCAGTCGAGAATCGCCCAACTTCCGAATAATATCTCCTCCCGAGCGAACCCGAGGTGCCATGCATTTTGATTAACGGATGAAGTACCCTGCCACTTATCCTGCGCATTACGCCGGTCAAAATCACCGCTGTTCAAATTGATCCAGGAAACGCCCCAAGAAGCATTCGGTCCGAGGAAAAAATTCGTCAGTCGATTCTTCCCCCAATCGGGACGGGGAAGACCGATCGCAAAATATGAGTAGCAACTCTGATCGTATAAATTGACCCCCATGGCATGAAATTCCATCTTCTCGAGCTGCATCAAACCTGCTGGATTGTAGTAAATACTGGCGGCATCATCGGCCAGACCGACATAGGCCCGTCCCATTGTCAGGGCCCGCACCCCAACACCATATCTCAAAAACGCCCCCGCCTGGCCACCGTCATCTCCGGATGCCCATAGGTCACTTCCTGGGGAGGCCACTATGAGCAATAGCAATAACAGACAAGCTATCGAAAGTTGCCGTTTATTCATCATCTGCCTTCTCACTTTTTCCTGATCACACCGATCTTGATAATCTTGTCGTTTAATGTCTCATTATCCCGTTTTATCTCACAGAGATACCCCCCGCTGGCGACAAGCTCGCCTTGCCCATTCCTGCCATTCCACCTCAACTGAGAATTTGTCTGCCCATCATTGAGTCCTTTAGAGGCCGCGATGCCGCCCAACTCATAGACTTTGTCGCCAAACAGGTCGAAGATAGTGATGGTCACATTATCAGCCTCAGGCAATCTGAAAACAATATTGGTATATTCATCGGGCGGACTGAATGGATTCGGATAATTATGTGGCTTTCCGTAATATATATCGGCTTCCAAAGTGTCGCCGGTATTGCCGGCCATATCAGTCACGCAGGCATAGACGGTTTTTCTCTCTTCCGGATTGGAAAGAACGAAATCAACTATTCCTATCGTATCGTTTATAGAAATAATCGAGGGGCGGGCGGAATGCTCCCAAAGCTCAATAGAGGCCGGGTATTTTTCATGTACCAGATAGCGGACTTTGATCTCTCTTGTCTCGGTCCAGGTGGAATCGTCGATCCCCGGATCGAATAGTACAATAGACCCCAATCTGGGACGAGTAATATCAACGATAGTGGAACCGATATTTAAGGGCTTACTCGAATGGTCGTCGTCAGTCAAGGAGCGGACCCGAAAGTAAAATCGGCCCTCTTTCTCTGCACACATCATAAGCGAAGTTGCAGGAGTGTCAATTTGCGCGCAGTAGGGAACGGTGTCGGTTGGAAAAGTGTCTGAGGATGACACCTCTATGAAATGGAAAGTGACTCTCGGATCATAGGGGGTGGCCCAATTAAGCATCACGCAGAAGTCATTAATATATGTTGGCAGAGTATCTTCAAGGAGAGGTTGCGGCAGGGTTGTATCAATTAATGACGGGTCAGGGACATCACAACTAAACGGACGCATCGGCCGCATTTGCGGCGCGCCGGTCGGAGTATCAGATTGCCCGACGATCGGCGTGAAAGTCAACATTAATATCGAGAAAATAAATATACTCGGGCAGATCAGATACTTTTTCACCGGCAATTCTCCTTATCGCAAGAGCAGCATTTTCCTGGTCGAAACGAAATCCGCCGCCTGAATTCTGTAGAAATATATCCCACTCGCGGCATCTTTGTTGTTTTCATCGGTGCCGTTCCACTCCAGCTGATGAACGCCGGCGGAAAACTCCTCATGACAGAGTCTTTTCACCAATTGCCCTCTTATATTGTATATGCTCAAGGTCACTTCTCCGGCCATCGGGAGACGGAAAGCAATCCTGGTAACTGGATTAAACGGATTCGGGAAATTTTGTTCCAACTCCCATCGGGCAAGCCCGGCGGCGGGATCAGCGATCTGGCTTTCATTCCCCATCGGAAAAGTACACACCCGCGACCAGCCGCTTTCATTTCCGCCGCTTATCGTCTTAATATGGAAATAGATGACCTCGTTTCTGACAAAATTGGTGTCGGTGTCGAAATGGCAGGAATCAGATGTTCCCGGAATCATTTTCCTGGCTTCTCTGGGATAATATTTCATCCGGAATGTCCCCAGATCCCTCTCAACATAGGCGCATTCCACGAAAAACGAATCGGCACTCGCGGAACATTTCCACGTTAAATCTCGTTTTGACAGGGCCTGCAAAGAATCTGGAACAGGAATCAATTCCAGACAGGCGTCAATGTTGCCGAAGATCTGCTTGTTGCCGATACTGTCAACCGGGACTATCCGGTATTCGTAATCGCAGGAGCTTTTATCCAGAATATTCAGATTGAGATCGGAATAGACGGTGTCGGTAGTGTAACCAAGCGAATCGCAAATGCCTCCTATGCCGCAGCGGTATACCAGATAATGGCTGACACCGCTGCCGAAATCAGTCGATTTTCTCCAACGGAGATGTACATCTATTAGCCCCGGCGCCGCAGAAGAATCGGCGACGGTCTTTATTGCCAGTGTCTTTACCGGAATCGGAGCCACATTATCATAAATTATCGAATCAAGACCGAAATAGACCGGTGACCAGGGGGAAATATTTCCCCATTGGTCATTAGCTCGGATGCGCCGGTAGACTATTCTGTTGCTCGGACCAACGATTTCGCCTACATTTATAGATACACATTCGCGGCCGGCATCGACCCAGTCGCTGTTTCTGCTGTAAACAGTATCAAAATATGGGAAGATACTTAACTGCACCTGGCAACTGACAGCGCCATAATTGCCGGTTGCTTCCTGCAAATCCCGGTCAAGCCATAGCCAGCATGTTGTCACAGTATCATCTTTGAAATAGGGCAGCACTTCGGCCTTAATTTTTGGTGTATAGACCCAGATCGGGTCAATTGCGCTCAAAGCATATTTCTTTGTGCTGAATTGTTTGAATTGATCGCAGGCATAAATATCGTAGGTATAAACGATGTATTCCTGTAATCCCGAATCGGGATATGAGTAATCCGTCCCGCCATCGGCCCGAACCCAGTTACTGTCCACTTCCGCGACCGGAGAACCGACTGATCTCACAATGAGGAAAGAATCGATATAGCGCAGATTGTTCTGTTCCCAGTTAAGTTGAATCCACCCTTTCGCCTGCCCTGTATCGGAGGGCAGAAGCGGCTGCGGCTGGCAAATAATAGTATCTACCGGCGGCGGCAGGGTCGCGAACGGCACCGGATACCCGCAGGACCAGAGACTGGACATAGAATCGCCCCGGACGGATACCAATTCCTTAACCTGGAAGGTATATATTCCAGGGCCGTACTGATCGGGATAAAAGGGATAAGACTGCGTGCGATACACAGTATCCTGCCGAACAGGCTTACTATCATCGTTCTTGAGGACCCGCACGAAGTAGGAGGCGTCCGCTGCCAAATTGGGCATGGCACGATTCCAATTTATTTTGATTTCCGCGGCATCACCTGAGTGGCCGACAATCTTCGGCGGGCGGAGGCAGGTGGTTGAATCGATATCATTCCCGAATTTCTGAACGTTATTGAGAGCGTCTACAGGCCAGACGGTGTAGGTGTACATCTGATAGACTGTCAAGCCACCATCCATGTCGGCCCAGGAGGTGTCGAAACTGATACCAATTGAATCAAACACAGTCCCGGCGGTTCTCCGAGCAACTATATAATGAGAGACTCCGGTTTTATCGTAAGCTTTCGCCCAATCAAGCTGAATCCGGCCGTCGCAATCGACATCGTTGCGGGCTATCAAGCGGGTTACCGGATCCGGAGGCGTAACATCCCTAATTACCGAGCAGGGATTTGACCAGGTGCTGACCGACCCATCCGGGAAAATCGCTCTGACCCGAACGACATAGGTTGTATCCTTTGTCAGCGGCACGCCCAAATATTCCAGAGCGGGATTATCCTGATAGTAAGCATTCCCGGCGACATCGACCAGATATTTCGAAACGCCGGTATTATCATAACCTTTCCAGGACACGACCACCGGATGATTCCCGACATAGCAGCGGCCGCTGATAATAGTATCACATTCAAGTGCGATAGTCGGACCGATCGGCGGTCGGGCGCATATCTCCCAGGCAGTATGATTCAGATCCCTTTCATTCCCGACAAAATCAACCGATCCGATCCGGTAACAGATTTGTTCACGCGAAGCAACACCGCGGCAGTTATCGCTGTAGAAGGTCGGATTGGATATTGAGGTCGGTATGGTTGCAATCATGACATACTCTCCCCCACCGATCTTTCTGTAAACATAATAGCTTTTCACGCCGCTGACCGGGTCAATGGCCGGTTCCCAACTCAGATCGATGAAAACGCTGTCGCCGGCCCTGTTGATTCTCGGCCGGGCCGTCAGATTCCTGATGTCGCTCGGCGGATAAGCATCCTGCCAGGCGCCAATCGGCGATGACCAGTATTGCACGACGCCGTTATTGATCCAATAACTTATATTGCCCAGGGAATCCTTGGCCTGGGCGCGATAGAGGTAGTTATGGCCGTGCACATATGCGGTATCATCATTACGGGGCAGTAGATTGATTTCCCATGAGACACTGTCGCCGGGATAAGGAAGCCACGAGCTCTCGAAGAAATCCGTCCCCGGCTGCCATTGCGAATCAAAATACTTCACGCTGTCCCTGACCGCCTGAAAACGAATAAAATGGGTTGTACTCATCAGGCCGGGGCAGTCGGCGCGGGCACGAGCCCAGACTTGGCATTCGACTCCCTTAACAAAGTACTTATTAATGAAACGCGAATCAAAATCGACCCTCTGTTCGGGAATGCAGGGAGGGGTGGAATCGGGCACCACCGGTCCGGCTTCGATCCCGCCGCCACGGTTGCCGACCACATCAATCGCAATGACCTTATAGAAATAAGGTAAACCCTCTATCAGGCCATTATTGTCGCCGAGCCGTTCCTCATGATGATATTCAGTGGCAATGCTATTATCGGGTTTTGCCGGAAAAGTCAAAATCGAATCATAGTCCTGACCATCCTGCTTCCGATAGAGTTTATAATAAGCCACATAACTGACCTTGTCCTGAACGCCATACCAGTCAATATTTATGACCCCGGCGGAGTCGGCGCGAACCACGGTGGAATTGACATCATCAGGCGGGCTGGCATCCTGCGTGGATGAAGTCGTATCGGATCGAACAATCGAATCCGACGCGAAATACGCCTTTATATAATACACATACCGGTGGCCATCGAGAAGGTTATCTACGACCCAGCTGAGAGTGTCGGAGGATGAAAGAGTTCGCTGCCAGGGAAGTTCCATACATCCCCGAATGGAATCCGGTGCATCATAATCAAAATAGCAGACCTCATGGGTATAAGCCCCGCAGGCCGGGATATAATATATAGTGTTCGAGGTCCCCGCCGTGAACCTCGGCTCGGGAATGATTATGGGGCGGGAACAATCTGTGCCGGTCGTATCGACCGTGATTTTGACCGAATCCAATGAGACACACATGCCGTGCGTTATCCGGAAATAAGCATAATGCACGCCCAGATCGGCGCGGGTCGGAGTCCATGCAAATCGTCCTTGCCATAAGCCCACTTCAAAAGCGGCGCCATGATTGAAGGGATATCCCCAGTATTCCCATTTCAGGATCTTGCCCGGGGCGCAAATCGTATCGGGGTCGATCGCATTGACATTGAACGCCAGTTCATTTCCTATGGCCACGCGGCGATCGGGACCGGCCTCAACCTGACACGGGCCGTCATTGTCCAGTACATGCAGAAAATAGTGCAGGGTGTCGCTGAGGCCCCGTTCATAATCGGCGGTTCCGATAAAGGCGATATCATAAACACCGGCATCGCAGATACTCGGATTGAAAGTAATAGTGTCGGAGAGAGTGCAGTTTCCGCAAGTAACCTGATTGCCCGACCACCCCGATGAAAACGCCGGGAGATCAAGAGCCAAAAGGCTGAGAATCCTCGGCGGGCCGTCATAAGAGACGTTGATAATAACCCTCAGAGATTTCATTTCCATCAGTGTTTGTGGCGATGATGGATTGGCACTCACAACAACTTTGCACGATGCCGTCTGACCGGATTGCGCGAAAGCCTGATTTGCATCAATAATAATCAAACAGGCTGATAAGAACACCATCAGACAACAACAGAACCGCGAATAATTTTTCAAGTACATATTTTCAACCCCTTGTTTATGCAAAGGTTGATTCCCGCCGCCGGGAATACGAAATTTGAAATAAAAGCTTAGGTCCGCACTAATGATGTCAAAATCAATGATGTCGCACAGAAAATAGAACGAAACCTATATCAATGGCTCATATCAATGGCTGCCGATTCCCTCCAGATTATTAAGGTCTCAATTTTTGGATATATTTCAATAATGCTTTGTCACCACCCGGAAATAATGTGTTGATAATTTCCTGTATGTACGGATTTAATTTATACCTTCTGCGGAAAATGTCAAGATATTTTTTGCATTAACTCTCGCAGCCAGAAGGGTGTAAAGCACTTTTGCCCGCCGCGGAATCAGAACCTGTTGCACACCTGCGGTCACATGGCACAAAGACCTATTATTGTGAAAATATTTGCATGGCCACCATTCGACCGAGACTATGGCTGCCGCTGATGCTGTCACCGGGCTATCTCGAACCTTATGTTGAGTGTTCTTAATCTAATTTGCACCAACGGATTACGCGGCATTAGACCGTCCTTGGCCGCACAAAAGACAATTCGACCGTCGTTCCAAAAAGCTCTTGGCTGCTGACAATGAAAAATCTGCCACCTTTAAAAAACATATCCTCGCGTCTCTATTCCGGACTGTCTTATATAATGAATGCAATATGTTTCCCGCAGAAAACAAGAGGAATTATGAAGAATCCCGTTTGATTTGCTTAGAATAAGGTCTTATGGCCTCTTGCCGAACCGGGCTGACAGGCGTATAATCAGCCCACACTTTCTGTTCCGCGTGGGCGCCGCCGGACCAGGCTTCAGCAATGACGGTAACCCCGGCATCCCCATGGATGACATTAAATTATGAGGCGGCCGAGGATTTTTATTCCGCCCGCCTGACTCCAATCCGCCCTGATTATCCGTGAAGCGGCAAGGCCACAAATATTGCATGGCCACTTGTCGTTAAACTATGGTCAGACTATATTGAATTGAAAATGAAACGGAATTATCTTTCTGCATAAAGAATGCAGGCGGAGAAACTGTGGCGGCCACAGGAACAATATTCGAAATTAGAAGATTCGCCATTCATGACGGCCCCGGGATCAGAACGACCGTTTTTTTAAAAGGTTGTCCCCTCGATTGCTGGTGGTGCCATAATCCGGAGGGACGATGTCCCGATGTGGAAAATTATAATCTGCGGGTGAGGGATGATGGTCGGGTTTCAGTTCCAAACGACGGAAAGGTCAGAATCGGCCGCACTGTCACGGTCGAAGAAACAATGGACGAGATAATAAGAGATGAAGCTTTCTACGACCAGTCCGGCGGCGGAGTGACATTTTCCGGCGGCGAACCGATGGCCCAGATAGAATTTCTTGAATCTCTATTGCTATCATGCAAAAGATACGGTTTGCATACTACCGTTGATACTTGCGGGTATGCGGCTTCCAACGATTTCATCCGCATTTACGATCTGGTCAGTCTTTTCCTGTTCGACTTGAAAATTATTGATCGTGCAGAGCACCTGAAATATACGGCGGTACCGAATGACCTTATTCTTTCCAACCTGATCTTACTTGCCGATAAGGGTGCTAAGGTGATCATACGGATTCCGATGATACCGGAAATTGCCGACACGGCAGCGAATCTTGCCGCGATAGTGTCTTTTCTCGAGCCGCTGAAGTCGATCAATCAGATAAGCCTCTTGCCTTACAACAAGCTCGGCGAGGATAAAATCGATCGCTATCAGCTGAATCGGCACCGGCTGCAACTGGAACCGCCATCCCCTGCCGGCATAGAAGAAAAGGCGGCCTGGCTTCGCGCACTCGGATATAATGTCAAAATTGGAGGATAGAAACCGATGAACGAGAGAATAAAGCGCCTCTGGGAACAGAGCCTTAATGCCGTTCCCACAATCTCACTGGAGCGCGCCCGATTGCTCACCGAATTCCACAGGAGTGGTATGCCCGAACGGGTTTCGGTGCCGGTCGCCCGGGCGTTATCCTTCCAATACATTCTGGAAAACATTACTATCTGCATTAATCCGGGGGAATTGATTGTCGGTGAGAGAGGCCCTATGCCCAAGGCCGCCCCGACTTATCCCGAGATATGCACCCATACCTTGAAAGATTTCGACATCCTCCATACCCGCGAGAAAATATCGTTCAAGGTTGATGATACAACACGGCAATTGCAGAAAGAGGAAATAATCCCCTTTTGGTCGGGGCGCTCAATCCGCAACAGAATATTCGACGCGGTTGATCCGGAATGGAAATCGGCCTATGAGGCGGGCATTTTCACCGAGTTTCTGGAGCAGCGGGCGCCGGGGCATACCGTGCTGGATGACAAGATATATTATCAGGGCTTCCTCGATTTCAAAGGCGCCATCCAGAAGAGCAAAGATAATCTTGATTTCTATTCCGACCCGGAGGCTTTCGATAAGCGGGAGGAATTGAAAGCGATGGCGATTGCGGCCGATGCAATCATACATCTGGCCGAACGCTATGCTCAAAGGCTCTCGGAATTGGCCTCGTTGGAATCAGATCCCATCAAAAAATCCGAATTGGAGGAGATGGCCGCAATCTGCCGCCGGGTTCCGGCCCATGCGCCCCGTACTTTCTGGGAGGCTTTGCAGTACTATTGGTTCGTCCACCTGGGTGTCATCATTGAACTCAACACCTGGGATTCGTTCAATCCGGGCCGTTTAGATCAGCACCTTATGCCGTTCTATCGGGCCGATATGGAAGAGGGGATATTGACCGGAGAACGTGCCACGGAACTGCTGCAGTCATTCTGGATTAAGTTCAACAATCAGCCGGCGCCCCCCAAGGTCGGGGTCACGGCGCAAGAAAGTAATACCTACACCGATTTCTGCCTTATTAATCTCGGCGGCGTGACCGTGACGGGCGAAGATGCCTCCAATGAAATGACCTATCTCCTGCTCGATATAATCGAGGAGATGCGCCTGCTGCAACCGAGCTCCATGGTGCAGGTCAGCAAGAAAAACCCCGATCGCATGCTCTTGCGGGCGCTCAAGATAATCCGCACCGGATACGGCCAGCCTTCGCTTTTCAACGCCGATGCCATTGTTGCCGAAATGCTCCGACAGGGAAAGTCAATCGAGGATGCCCGCAACGGCGGCGCCAGCGGCTGTGTCGAAACCGGTGCTTTCGGTAAGGAGAGTTATATTCTCACCGGTTATTTCAATCTGGTCAAAGTCTTCGAAATCACGCTCCATAACGGTGTCGACCCAAGAACCGGCCGGACCATAGGTATCCGGAGCGGGGACCCAACGACCTTTCAATCATTTGATGTATTCTTTGAAGCATTTCAGAAGCAGTTAAGGCATTTCATTGATATCAAAATCAAAGGCAACCTGATAATCGAACGTCTTTGGGCGAAATATCTTCCAGCCCCTTTCATGTCTCTGCTGATCGATGACTGCATTCTCAAAGGCAAAGATTATCACGAAGGCGGCGCCCGTTATAATTCATCTTATATTCAGGGGGTCGGGCTGGGGACCATCACCGATTCCTTGACCGCGATCAAATACCATGTTTTCGACCAACAGGATTTAACCATGGACACTCTGATCAAGGCTCTCGAGGCTGATTTCGAAGGATACGAATCGCTTCAGGAAATCTTCTCGAATCTGACGCCCAAATATGGCAATGATAATGATTATGCCGACGATATCCTCCGGCAGGTCTTCGAAAGCTATTTTGAAAACATCGACGGTCGTCCCAATACCAAAGGCGGCCATTTCCGGGTCAATCTTCTGCCC
Organism: Candidatus Zixiibacteriota bacterium; assembly: GCA_026397505.1. NCBI lineage: Bacteria > Pseudomonadati > Candidatus Zixiibacteriota > Candidatus Zixiibacteriota bacterium. The sequence continues at coordinate 51,352 of JAPLUR010000020.1, read as the reverse complement.
ACGACGTGCCACATATATTTTGGGAGTGTGGTGGGCGCCACACCCGATGGGCGAGGATGCGGCGAACCGTTGTCGGAGGGAATTTCGCCGGTGCAGGGGGCCGATCGTAAGGGGCCGACCGCAGTGCTGAAATCAGCATCGAAAATCGATCATCTCCGCACCGGGGGGACGCTTCTCAATCAAAAATTCACGCCTCAGGTGCTGGCTGATGATGACGGCTTGCTGAAAGTGATGCAACTGATCAGGACTTATTTCAAAATGGACGGCCATCATATCCAATTCAATGTGGTAACCGCCGAGACCCTGCGCAAAGCGCAGGAGACTCCGGAAAAGTATCGCGATTTAATCGTCCGGGTTGCCGGTTACAGCGACTATTTTGTTGACCTCGGTACAAGCCTCCAGAATGAGATAATCAAGAGGACAGAACACAGCATTGACTGATTTGACCGCTCGGCGGTCTTCCCGGGTCTTCCCACTTTATCCCTGCGTTCAATGAGGCTGACGCGGATAGATTCAGATCGTATTCTCCGTTCAAGCCAAGAAAGACGACGGAAGTGTATGCGCCAGATATAGGAATGTGGCAAACAGTACAATGAGATTAGGAACCCGGCCGGGAATAACTGACTTCAAAAGAAGAGCGGCCAGGATGAGGACTGTGAAAATGGCATAGGAGTACCGCAAAGCCTCGTGTGTGATTTGCACCTCTCTTTCATCCAGTTGTTCGACACGGGCCTGAGCTACTTTCCATAATCATGTTCTGATATGATAAAGATACCATGTGAAAATGCCAACGGCCAGCGAGTAATCAGTAACTTGGGCAACAGCATTGATAATGGCCAGCCCCAATAGCGTTCTTAACAAAGCTCTAACGATTTTACTTGCTAATACCAACATTGATATATTCTAATTCTATTGAATTTGCATCAGGTTCGGCAAATCTAAATAGGTTGAAACTAATTGCCGAAGCGGATTGGAGAGGAAAGATGACACCATTTGCGCCCAGGATCATTCCATTTAGCATCGTGCTGTCTGGAATTTGAATTAGTGCACTTGTAAAGCGTAGAAGCGAGGATTGCGTCTGGTAATGATAATAAACAGTGACAGATGACCCCTCTACATCATATCTCGGATAAAACGGCATGTTTACGGCACCGAAGGGTAAATGCATCGACTTTGTAGCAATAATATATCCGGTGTCCACTTTCTTATAAATATCAAGAACTGGCCCTGAAGTATCAGTATCAAAGCAAATAATTGATTGACCCAGTTGTGAAATAATGGGACGAGTGAGAGTCGTTGAGCGTTGTTTCCTGATTACCCACTGTTTACCCGAAGATAATTCAATGACTGTCATGCAATATGAGATATTGGCAGTAGCCATGGATTTGTCAGGACTGACAGCCAACTTGACTTCAAAATCGGGTTCTTCCATCCCTTGGACGTTGATCGCTTTTAAGACTTTAAGGCCTGGATAAGAAATAAATTCAAGAGTATTGCCATCCAAAAAAAGAATTGTCGTGTCATCAATCCTGGTAATATCCCAGACCCAAGAACGATGAGGAATATCGCCCAGCTCTTTTCCGTCTTGTGAATAGATTGTGGGGTAATTAGGTTCAACAACATCAAATGCTGATGCGAAAAAATTCCAATCAGACTCAGCGACTATTGGCCGTCTGGTTTCAAAACATAGAATCTTTGATTGAGAGGCTATATCATATACTTCATTAAGGAATCGGCGTTCATTAATACAAGTCGTTATCAGTACCCTTGTCCCATTAGAAATCAACTGCGGGAACTTTGTATTAGAATCGCAGGGAGCTGTCAATAGAGTGTTACCCTGTCGGTCAATTACGTTAAGAAAAGTTTGGTTATTTATTCTTGATAGTGTGGCAATCTTCCCAGAACCCACACCGATTCCTTCAAAGGAGGAGGGTGACGCCGAGTTTGATACAATCTTTGATGAGTCAACCTGATATGAGATCACTTGGAGTTCGGCCGACAATGAGCCGAAGAAAGAAAAAAGCAATACCCAGAAAGCCTCAAAACAAATGATCTTGACCGACATAGCTGAATTTCCCTAGATTAAAATGCTATATAATTTTAATTCATTTTTCATTACTGTCAAGTGTTTTTTGCCTTTGAAAGTGAAATAATTCGCGCCCAGGTGAATTGGCCCCTGTTTCCTGATAGTTATTCAATTAACCTATTGAGCAACTGTAAATTATAAGATTAATAGGTTTTGGGATATTATAAGGCTGAAGATCGAACTCAGACTTATCGGGCAGTTTCCAGCTCTACTTCAAACCATAGGCCACTCCATATCAAAACCAGTATCCCACGCACATCCATAGGCCAGTCGGGTCCAAGCATAAATAGATAGCAAATCAGGGTCAATCCGAAGAAGAGTTTTACCATCGCCGTGCGGAAACGTGCCATCAGGAGGCTAAAAGCTCCGAACATCAGGTAAAGGACTATCAATGCCGGGGCCAGGAATTGAATCAGCCATTGCCAGAAGCCGATATTGATGGAAGGGGTTGCATCTTGCGGCAGGTTCCACAGGAGATACCCATGAACGGAAAGGAAAAATATGCCGATCAGAATATAGAGCAGTCCAAAAAAGTCCTCATGTCTCAATTCCCGAAAACCCACCATAAAGCAGAAAAGGGCGCTTGCCAGCAGGGCCGAAAGTTGAAAACTGGTCAGGTCAATAAAAGAAATGCTAATCAGATTCATTGCATTATCTCCAGGCAGTTTTCCCGCAATAGATATGCCAAACCGCGATTCGATATCACGGCACTCCATCTTCAAGTCTGACAATTACTTGACTCTGGATTTGATCTGGAACGCGGTCAGGAATGAAAGGCCGGGACAAAAAATATGCAAATTAATAGAACCTGCCTCTTTGAACTACGCAGACAGGAAAGGCAGAATCTTCTGAGCTGAAATAAAGAACCTGCAATGAAATTAAGAAAATGCAGATTGGATAAGTGAAAAGCGTATTTCGATCTGTTTTGTGGTGGAGTTGTCACAGGACAGACATGGGCTTGAGGATCGAGAGCGAATAAGATTTGTCTGTCACCGGCCTCTTTCATGTGCGGACATGTGAAGACCCGGTGCTCCAAGAAAATTATGGTGCTCTTGGAATATCATCAGCCACCTTTTCCCCGTGAAAAGCAGATACCGTAGAAGGAGTGTTGGCGAATTTTGCTATTGTTGCAGACAATCAGAGCTAATAATGCCAAATGCAAAGGTCTTTTCGGCCAGAGTAATTCTGGATTTAATTCGGAATTAATGGTTTTTGACTGCAGGTTAGCTTGCATGTAACAATTACTTTTAATAGATGGCGATATGATCGCAACCTGAAATAAGAACAGATAGTTGATTATCTGAATCAACCCCTCCTTGGTCAGGCAGCCATGAAACCGGAGAGGGAAAATTAAACCACCCGTGAAAGTCATTGCATCCGCGGTTCCTGTAAGGAGATAATTTCTTCCCGGTCATACCCCAGTGACTCAAAATCAAGGACACCTGACTGGGAGTGGCAATTGTTGCAAGAAAGGGCCCCGGTCTTTCGTATGGCGTGGCTGATCTCCAATGAAGCATCCTGCGGGATCCAGCGCGGTTCGACTTTCCGCAAATGACGCGCGTCATCGTACGCGGAACCATTCCATCCGGCAACGTCCATAAATGACATAAATTTGTCCATCATGTAATATTTGAAAAGCCACCCATACATCATCTTCATCATGGGATGGGCCATTTCGGCCGCCGCAGCGCTATCGGGATTGCCGGTAGTATAATAAGTGGGAAGATTGTATGGCAGATACATCCCGCCGAACGGCCCGATATTCTGCAAATCGATATGCTGGCGGCCGTTGAATAGTTTCATTGCATAGAGTTTCGACGGACGCCCTTTCTGGGCGATCGGTCGCATCACTTTCTCATACCATCCAGCATAATCAAAGTCATTGAATTCCGGCCAGGCATGCGTTGGGTTGTAAAAGCGATATAAGTTCTTGCCGTTGGGATTATCGCCGATCGGGTTGCCCAGGAAAGTGGCATCGCCGTTCCACCAGACATATACAATTCCTTTTCCCGGTTCAGTCTCCTTGGCAATATCGGTATAGACAAAAATACCGGGATTCTCTTCATATTCCGGTTGAGCAAAATCCCTCATGGTGGCATTATCCGGATTCAAGCTGGGAATATGGCAGGTAACGCAGGCGATTTTGTCGATATGGCCATTAAGATAGTCGGCCATATCGGGATTTGACTTATGCGGCGCATCGGAGTGGCATGTCTCGCAGGCGACTTCGACACTGGGCAGGTCATTGGCCATCATAGTCGTTGTATGCGTTCCTTTGGCGATATAATGTCCTTCGGTTATATGGCAATCGATGCATTCCAGACCGGCGGCGGCATGGACATCCCACGATGGGGAAAAAGGTGTCCCGCGTTTGCTCCCGGGGTGCAGAACCCGCGGCCGATTTGTACCGGTGTTCAGCATACTTTGAAAATAGGACGAATCGGTGGCATCAACATATATATCGCCGCCAAGATTATGTTGATGGCAGCGCAAACAGGCTTGCGCTGCAGGACGCCCGACACTCAGGGCGGCGCGGAGCGAACGATCCTGGCCCCAGTATTCGCGACCATCCTCATCAACTATCACCTGCTTGCGATTCATATCATAGGCGGTGGCATGACATATCAGACAATCAATAGTTTCCTCCTCAATATCGAGGGTCTTATACCCCGGCATCATTTCTCCCAGGGGCGGAGCCACCTGCCCCCCAATATGACATTGCCCACATCCTTCAGAAAGGGTATCGCCGTCTTTGAGAACGACCAGTGACGCCCAGGCAGTCATGGCAAACGACCCCGGCTTGGGACAAGGACGGTTGATTTTCCCCATCGCAAAATTATCGGCCAATTTCCCGTTGAATCCCCAGACATTAGGATGATGTTTGGTATAAAAACGGAAATGGGCGGAGGTTGTCAAATTAGCCATCAGGTCGACATTTTTCTTGAACTTCGTGGCAGGTTCTTCGACTTCAATGGTTTTGTGGCAGGATAGACAGGTTTTGGGTCCCTCATAGGCAAGAATTCCGGCCGCGCGAAATCGTTCCATATGGGGGAATACTTTCCCAAAATCTGCGGTCAATTTTGCGGCAATGGTGTCATATTGTTCTGAAGTAACGCCCTCTACCGGGAATGAAACCCTGGCCGGTCGGCTGTTTGCCGGCAACATCAGGTTAATTAGATTCGACCAATTAATATAGATTACTCCGGCAATAGCAATGATAAGGAAGTAAATAAGCGATGATTTTCTGGCTTTCATATTAGTTCCTCATTTACAAAGGCGCTACATCAATATATTCGTTAGATAAGAAATTCCAGATAATTATTCAACCGTTTTTAGTGCGAATGATAGGAAATTTCTATCTGTGGTTTATCAGAAAATTAGAGTCGAATGACTTGCTAAAAATAACCAGGGGCAGGACAATAGCATCAAATTTTCCAAATGGACGAGTGAAAAAGCCAAAAAAACCAGAAGTTCTGCCGACCTGCTGAATCTGTATAACTCAATTACATTGAAAGGAAAAACGAAGGGGTATCCGCTCTAAAAGGAAAACGGCGGATTATACAATAAAAGGCGGGCAGCTAAATGAGGGGGCAGGTGTTAGAAAGGATTGTGATTGATCACCTGCCCCTTGAAGGGAACGCTTGTATGATCGTTTCAGTCGTTTCTATTCATTATCAACTACCACCCAATTTGTGTTTCCCCCCCGGGCGATAGGCGAATTCTTTCATGGTCATTGATTCCGGCACAGGATAGACACCCGCTCCCGCACAAAGTGGACAGGGATTGATATCGACCTTGCGAATTTCAATCTGCCCCGTACCGTGACAAGCGTAGCAGGTATTCTCAAGCGCGTCAAATCCTTTGCCGTCGCAATATGTGCACTTGTGGGCATGATCAGGTGTAATACAGCGATTATCCACCCAGCCGCGCCCCTGACATTCCGGGCAAGTTTTCGGCTCTCCTTCAGGAGGAGGCGCTTTTCTTTTCTCCGTATCCATCTGATGATATCTCCTGATTTCCAATAATTGTCCACCCTTTAACATATGCAATTGCTTCCGGCAATGCTGCCTTCACCGGCTCGGTCATCTCTTCACTTAAGGTCTGAACATCCTGGGCCTCCACCGCCAAAACATCAATATCTTCCGGTGTTTCTATTTCCATCAACTGGGCAAGTTTAAGAGCCGTGGGAAGCGAGATCTCATGACTGCCGGTCAGGTTGCGCGATGGTATTAGTTTTCCCATAGGGAAGAAATGCATTGTCCCCGGTTCGGCACTTCCGGTAATAATCGTGTCAACAATCAAGACTTTCTTTCTTCCTTCGAGTAGATTTAAAAGATTAAATCCGGCCAGCGAGGCGTAGATTACCTCCACCTCTTTACCCAATTCATATTCCATCTCCCCCAACATTCCGGCCACTCGGAATCCAAAGGCATCGTCGGATAAAACTTCATTGCCAAGACAAAGAACTAACAAAGGCCTCATTAGTTCCTCCTTCTGGTTTGTATTATATCGCCGCCTTCAGCGTCATGGACAATTAATTCCATCGGCATCTGTCCCGGCAGAGAATGTGTGGCGCATCCAAAACATGGGTCATAGGCGCGGAAGGCCATTTCTATCCGATTGAGGATGCCGTCTGTAATTTCCTGCCCCTTCTTAATCAAGCCTTCAGCCGCTTTTTTAATCGACATGGATATGGCGGCATTATTATTGGTTGTGCCGACAATAAGGTTCGCCTCAGTTATAATTCCATTATTGTCGGTTTTATAATGATGAGTCAGCGTGCCGCGAGGGGCTTCGACAATCCCGACCCCTTCTCCGACAATGCCGGTCGGGGGGTCGAGGATATGATCGGACGTTATTTCCTCATCTTTGGCTTGCATCAGGGTCGCTTCGCACGCAAAGACAAGCTCCACGACGCGGGCCCAGTGTGTCGCCAGAGTGGCATGAACCGGGGTCTTCCCGGAACGATCGCCGGTCAGAGTCTCATAAAATCGTTCATATTCAGCCTGAGCCTGGGGAGTGGTCATACCATCGGAGACATTGAGGCGGGAAAGCGGACTGGCCTTATAAACACCGGAATCCTTACCATCCACAAATCCTTTCCATCCCACTTTTTTTAGGAATGGATATTTCAGATAACTGTAAGGCTCAACATGCTCGGCGACATAACTGAGATAATCTTTCGGCGCATATTTGGCATGCTCGCTTCCGTCGGGGCCGGTTACCCTGACCATGCCGTCATAGAAATTGACCTTTTTGTTGGCATCCACCAAACCCATATTGTAAGTTTTGTGAGCAAACGTATCGGAAAGGATAAGGTCAACATAAGCCTTATTGGCCAGGACAACATCATTCAAAACCTTAATGGTGAATTTGGCAAATTCAACCATCTCTTCGCCGATTTTAATCATTTCCTGTTGTTCTTCTTTGGTGATTCGCTTGGACATGCCACCCGGAAGCGATGTGACAGGATGAACCTTTTTCCCACCGATTATTTCGATTACTCTCTGGCCGCGGGCACGCTGGGCAATCACTTTCTTCCCGGCGTCAATTCCGACTTTGGCAATAACCCCCAGAATGTTTCTCTCAGCCGGGGGAGCATCTGGACCGCAAACAAAATCAGGCCCGCCGAGGGCATAGAAATGGGTTGTATGATCGCCCGCATAGAAGGCGTTATACATTAATTCGCGCAGTTTCCGTGCGGCCGACGGAATAGTTACTCCATAAACGGCATCCGCCGCTTTGGCCGCCGCCATATGATGGGCATCGGGGCATACTCCGCAAATTCGGGTGGTGATCCGGCACATCTCTTCAACGGGACGTCCCACGCAGAATTTCTCAAAGCCTCGCAGTTCCGGTACCTGAAAATAGGCGTTGGCCAAACTGCCGTCATCATTAACAAAAAGGTGAATTTTCCCGTGACCTTCCAGGCGGGTTATGGGGTCAATAAGAATCTGTTTCATCGTTGCGCCCTCCTTAAAAGGGAATCTGGGAGACTGAAACGGTAAAAAGTCCCGACCGGATCGGGAATGGTAGCGATAATCCTATCGATTTCTTCGGGATCGGTGGAGTCGATAACGCTGGCCAGGGCCGAAGCCATTTTGGCTCCCTGGTCTCTTATATTGGCGGGCAATCCATAACAGCCGCGACACGGGACACAGGCATTGACGCATTTGGCTCCGCAGCCGGAACGGGTGGCCGGTCCCATACAGACAATGCCCTGCTCCAGAAGACACAAATTGGGATCGGTGACCTTTTCGAAGGGCCGAATGAATTTCTTTATTTTCTTAATATTCCGGTCCCGTTTGCATTCATCGCAGCAACTCTTTTCGCTGGCACCCAGGACAGTCCCTTTGGGAGGCAGCGGCTTGCCGTGGCTGAGAATATCGATGACAGCCGCGACTACATCGGCAATCTGATTCGATTGCGGGGGACATCCCGGGATAATATAGTCAACATCGACCGTCTGCCCCAACGTTCGAACCGTGTTCCACATTTCGGGGATGGTCAGGATTCCTTCCGGCACCTTGTATTCGGTAGAAGGAATCACACCGTTCGGATTATCCACCGAAGGCGACTTCCTGTAAACATAATCTATTATGGATTCCTTGTCATACAGGTTGGCCAGCCCCGGAATACATCCTTCCGATGCACAACTCCCGAAAGCACAAAGGACGACCGATTTCTGCCTTAGCAGTTTGGCGATTTCATAGTTCTCCTCATTGCGGATGGCGCCATTAAAAAGAGTCAAAGTGATTGATTTATCCGGCATATTGCGGACATCGTTGTATTTGATGTCCATGGCGCACGGCCAGAAGACCAGTTCAAAGAAGTTGGCCACATCCAATATTTTCTCTTCAATATCCAGAGTGGCGATATCGCAGCCACCGCAGGAGGCGGCCCAATAAATGGCCAGTTTCGGCTTCACCATGACTATATCCTCCCTGCTTCGCCCGCATGTTCAGATTCATGGGGTTCAAAAACCATTTCCTTCAACTGAAGCGGGCCAAGAGATCGAATTTGCTCCGTGAATTCAGATACAATTTGCTGAAAACGGGCTCCTTCCGATGCCGAGACCCATTCCAGACGCAGGCGCTCCGGTGCAATTCCCATCTCCTGGAGTAATCTCTTTGTAAGCGGTATGCGGCGCATACATTTATAATTACCCTCGACATAATGACAATCGCCGGGATGGCATCCGCACACCAATACCCCGTCCGCCCCTTTGGCGAAAGCGCTGAGAATAAAACCAGGGTCGATTCGGCCGCTGCACATGACCCGAATACTCATCATATTGGGAGGATACTTCATGCGGGCCGTTCCGGCCAGATCGGCTCCGGTATAACTGCACCAGTTGCAAAGAAAACCGATTATCTTTGGTTCGAAACTCATAGCAGCATCCCTTCGATTTGGGCATATATTTGCTCATCGGTAAAGTGTCGGGCCACAATGGCACCGGATGGACATGCGGCCACACAGGTGCCGCAGGCTTTGCACATCGCCGAATTTATCGTGCTGACCTTTTTGTCACTGAGATAATTGATGGCGTTATACGAGCAGAGGTCATTGCAGATACGGCAGCCGCTGCAGAAGTCTTCGCGAATTTCGGCGTATGCGGCATCCATCATTATTTCTCCCAGACAAAGAAGTTTCATGGCGTGCGACGCGGCGGCGCCGCCCTGCGCGACAGTATCGGGAATATCTTTGGGCCCCTGACATGTTCCCGCCAGAAAAACCCCTTCAGTTGTGGTTGAAACCGGACCCAGCTTGGGATGAGCCTCGATAAACCAGCCGTCGGCGCCGGTCGAGATATTCAATTTGCGGGCCATTTCTTTGGCGTCTTGCCGTGCTTCCAGAGCGGTGCAGAGGATTACCATATCAACCGGTATTTCACGGAATTTCCCTATCAGAGTATCCTCACATTGCACCAGCAAATGCCCCTCTTCCCCTCGCCGATAGCCCGATGGCACCACTTCGGCGCCCTTGCCGCGAATAATATTCACATCTTCATCAAGAATCCGCTGATAGAATTCCTCATACCCCTTGCCGAAACTTCGAACATCAATATAGAGCTGATATACTTCGGCGCTGGTTTTTTCCTTGACCAGGTGAGAGAATTTAAGGGCATACATACAGCAGACCCGACTGCAGTACTTATGATAATTCTGGTCACGGCTTCCAATACAATGCAGGATGGCAATGGCGCGGGGCTCTTCGCCGTTTTCGAGAAGAATCTTGCCTCCGGTCGGCCCGGCGGCGTTATTCATCATCTCAAACTCCTCGGCCGTGATAACGTTCGGATATCGGCCATAGCCGTACTGCTTGAGAGGGGTCGGGTCGAAATTGTCAAATCCCGTCGCCATGATGACGGCGCCGATTTCAAACTCCTCCGTCTGCTCGGTATCATCATAATGAATGCATTCCTTGGGACAGACCTTCGAGCAGACCTTGCACCCCCCGGTATTGAAATGAATGCAGTGTTCGGGATTAATACGCGGCACATTGGGGACCGCCTGGCGGAATGGGAGAGAAATGGCGGCGTTGGGACCAAGGTTGATTTCATTATGAATTATCTGTCGTTTATCTATATCTTCCATCACGATATGCCCGGTGGGGCAAACCTTGGCGCAGGCGCCGCAAAGAATGCAATCACTGCTTTCCCCCTCAAAAGGGGTCGCCACCCGGCGATAGATTCCCCGATCACTGAAAGCCAGGGCATGGGCGCCTACCACTTCATCACAAACCCGGACACAGAGACCGCATAGGATACAGGTATCCTCTCCAATACCCCAGCGGGGCTTTTCGATACCCATCTGATCGGCAAGTTGCTGCAACACCGGAACCGGCGCACATCGGCTCATGAGCATCTCGAGATTGGTGCGCCGCGCATTTAATACACGGGGAGTGTTGGTCAATACCTTCAAACCATCCCAAACAGGATAATTACAGGAAGTTACGATTTTTGACCATCCCTTACTGTCGCGGGCTTCGACGGCGCAAATGCGACAGGCGGCGTAGGGGGTCATATATGGGTAATAGCAGAGAGAAGGGATATATACCCCCAGACTTCGCGCCGCATCAAGAACATATGACCCTTCATCGACTTCAATCGAATGCTCATCAATGGTTATTTTCACTTTATTCATTTTCTCGCTCCTACGCCATGTTGACCGTTTCGAGTTTGGCCGATGGCCGCCATATTTCGCGGGCGCCGGTTTGAATCGAATCGCCCATACCGCGTTTTACTCGTTTGATGGCGTCATACTGGCATATCTGGTAACAGGCACCGCATTGGATGCATTTGGCCTGATCGATATAGTGCAATTCCTTTGGTTTTCCGATGATGGCGTTGGTCGGACAGGATTTGAAACAAGCATGACAGCCATTGCATTTGGAGTCGATGGCATGCGATACCAAATCCTTACAGACTCCGGCGGGACAGCATTTCTCATTAATATGGGCCAGGTACTCCTGACGAAAATATCTTAACGTGGACAGCACCGGGTTAGGAGCGCTCCCCCCCAACTGGCAGAGACTGGTATCGATAATGACCTGTGATAGATCCTCCAGAACCTCCAGATCCTCGAGCCGGCCTTTTCCCTGAGTAATTCGGGTCAAGATTTCCAGCATGGTTCGAATCCCTTCCCGGCATGGCAGGCATTTACCGCAACTCTCCTCCTGCAGAAAGTTAAGGAAATATTTGGCCACATCGACCATACAGGAATCCTCATCCATTACAATCATTCCCCCGGATCCCATCATCGATCCGGCTTTGGTCAACTCATCGAAATCAACCGGCAAATCCAGGAGATTTACGGCCTGTTCATCCTTGCGGATATCACCATGGGCGACCATGCTGTCATGAATCATCGGTTCGCCCACTTCTACGATAAGCGTTCCGCCCGATGGTCCCCCCGTCTGCACCGCCTTGAATTGCTTGTTACCGCGAACTCCTCCGCCGATATCATACAGAATTTCACGGAGAGTGATACCCATGGGGACTTCTACGAGGCCGGTATTGTTCACTTTACCGGTGAGGGCGAAGATTTTGGTCCCTTTGGAGCCGGCCGTCCCAATTTTGGAATACCAGTCCGCCCCTCGGTCGATTATCAGAGGGACATTGGCCCAGGTTTCCACATTATTGAGATTTGATGGCTTATCCCAGAGTCCGGCTTCGACCGTGTGTATATATTTGGCACGAGGCTCGCCGGTTTTTCCTTCCAAAGAGGCCATCAGCGCCGTAGATTCACCGCAAACAAAGGCCCCACCGCCGCGGGAAACCTCAAGATCAAAATTGAATCCGCTCCCCAGGATATTATGGCCAAGAAGACCGTATTCCCGCGCCGCCAGAATCGCAGTCATGATATGCTTGGCTGCCATCGGGTATTCGTTGCGAACATAGACATAACCATACTCGCTCCCGATGCCGTAGGCGCCGATCACCATTCCTTCAATCACGGAATGAGGGTTTCCTTCCAGAAGGGAGCGGTCCATAAAGGCCCCGGGGTCACCTTCATCGGCATTGCAAATTACATATCTAGGGGTCCCTTTGGCTTTGCGGCAGGAATCCCATTTTTTCCCGGTTAGGTATCCACCGCCGCCGCGGCCGCGCAATCCGGATTTCTTTATTTCATCAATAATCTTTTCCGGATTCATAGTCGTCAGCGCTTTGGCCATCGCCTGATAGCCGTGCAAGACGATATAATCATGAATAGAGGTAGGGTCGATAAGATTATTCTTACCTATCAAATGGCGCATCTGCTTCTTGAAGAAGGGGACTTCATCCTCGCGCTCAACGCTCTTGCCGGTTACCGGGTCCTTATAAAGAAGTTTATGTACCACCTTGTCGGCCTTGATGGTCTGGTCGACGATCAGGTCGACATCCTGCGGCTTCACCTTCACATAGAATATTTTCTTAGGATAAATCGTCATCAATGGCCCCAGTTCGCACGGACCGGGGCAGCCGGTGGCCTTGACTTCCACCAGTTCGTCAAGACCACAGGATGTGATCTTATTGCGGAGGGCGCTGATGACCTTTTCACAGCCACAGGCAAGGCAACCTGTACCGGCACAGATTGAGATAATGGTTTTATTTCCCCGCCTCTGCTCGACTAATTTCCTCGCCAGGTCGCTCAGGTCTTTCGGTGAGGTCAATTTTGACAATTTCATACCGCCTCCTCACTCTCATCGGCGCCTTCATCTTTGCTGCGCAATTTCCGCATAATGGAATCAGCCTTGGGTACCGTCATATTCCCATAATATTCGTCATCGACCGTTATGAGCGGGCCGAGCGCACAGGCGCCCATGCAGTTAACCGTTTCAAGACTAAAATCCAGATTGGAGGTCGTCTCGCCCGGCTTGATGCCAAAATCGCGTTCAAATTTATCAACAATGACATTGGCTTGACGAACGTGGCAGGCAGTGCCGGTGCATACGCAAACATGGTGCTTTCCCTTCGGCTTAAGACTGAAAGCACGGAAGAAAGTCGCCACTCCAAAAATCTGGGCGATGGGAAGATCCATCTTCTGCGCTACCAAATCCAGTGCCTCCTTTGGCAGGTAACGGTAATGCTTCTGAATATCCTGCAAGACCATAATCAGGGCTGTCGGCTTGGCCTGATATCGGTCCACGATATTATGAATTGCCTGTTCCAGACTATATTGCTCATTGACCGCGATACTCATCGGGCACCTCCTTTGGTCGGCACGGTAGAAGCTTCCGGCATCGGCTGTGCGCCGGTCAGGACGGTCAGGTCATGTTCCGGTCCCATAATGCCGGGATGACGAATTTCCAGCGCTTTTCCTTCTTTGATAATCTGCTTACCAAGCATCAACCTGCGTGATGTCGGATAAGGACGACTGGGGCAGGCTTCATAGCATGAGCCGCAACTATTGCATTGAGTTGGATCGACATAGCGGGCTTTCTTTCGAATCTTCACTTTGAAATTCCCCACATATCCCTGGACATCCTCAATTTCGGCCCAGGTCATCAGCCGAATGTTGGGATGTTTCCCTACGGCGACCATTTTCGGCGTAAGAATGCAGGCTGCGCAATCGAGAGTGGGAAAGGTTTTATCAAAACGGGACATATGGCCACCGATAGAGGAGTCTTTTTCCACTAGAATCACTTCGAAACCGGCGTCGGCAATCTGCAGTGCCGATTCAATGCCCGCAATACCGCCTCCAATAATGAGAACGCGTTTTGTAATGGGGACACGGCGCATTTCAAGCGGTTCGTGAAATTTGATCCGGGCCACCGCTCCGCGAAGAAGCCTTATGGCCTTTTCGGTTGCGGTTCGGGGGTCAATGGTCACCCAGCTGACCTGTTCGCGGATATTGGCCATCTCGAAGAAATAGCGATTCAGGCCGGCTGATTCCACCGCTTTACGGAAAGTAGCTTCGTGCATGAGAGGACTGCATGCGGCTACTACAATGCGATTCAGGTTCTGCTCTTTAACATCTTTTTGTATCAGTTCCTGACCGGGATCGGAGCACATAAAACGATAGTGTCGCGATACGACAACCCCGGGCAGATTCTGCATCGCCTCCGCCGCCTTAACCACGTCGACCGTCTTTGCGATATTTGTGCCGCAGTGGCAAACATAGACACCGATTCGAGCATTACTATTGCTAGAGGGAACAACGCTCATATTTTTACCTCCCCGGCAATACTCGTGAGTTTATCCGGGCTGATGATAAATTGCTCGATTCCCATCTGGTTGGGCTTGATGCCTAAGGCAATGCCCAGAAGATGGCTGAAATAAACCACCGGAATATTGAAATTACGATTGAAGGCTTTATTGATCTTCTTCTGATAAGCTTCCAGATTCATCTGGCAGAGCGGACAGGCGGTGGCAATCATGTCGGCGCCATTGTCCGCAGCCGCCTCCAAAAGCTTCAGATTCAGGGCCAGGGCAATATTCTGTTGAGTGGTCATCAACATCCCTCCGCAACAGCGCACTTTACAGGGATAATGGACTACTTCCGCGCCAATGCGAGAAAGGAGTTGATCCATTTTGACCGGGTCATCGACATCATCAAATTGCCCGTGGGGTCGAACAATCTGGCAGCCATAATATGGCGCCACTCTGAGGCCTTTAAGGGGGGTTACAACCCGAGCGGCAATGGCATTCAGTCCAATATCGTTTGACAGGATATCAAGAGGATGGCGGACATCAACATGGGTATCGTAGGAGAGATCGGCGGCCTTAAGGGCCTCATTTATTTTGGCTCGCTCTTTGGGATCCCAGGCAATGTGACGATTGGTCTTTTGAAGGATGGTATAACAACTGCTGCAAGGAGCACAAATCGGCATCCCCATATTCTGCGCTATGGCGAGATTGCGCGCACTGATAGAATAGCCGACAATCTTCTTGGTGGACATATACATCGTGGCGCCGCAGCAATTCCAATCTTCGATTTCATGCAAGCCGACTCCCAGCGTTTGGAAAACGGCTCGAATCGATTTATCATAGGGGCTGGCCGTGTGCTCCAGGCTGCAACCGGGGTAATAAGCATACTCTAACATCAGGCCTCCTCGAATTGATTGGCTTTCTCAATAATAGCCCGGATCTGATTGATCCGTTTGAGCTTTTTCGGGATGATGGCGAGACGACCCCGTTTTATCATCCTGAGACCATAACCTATATTGGAGAATAATTTCACAATGTCGGTCGACAAAAGATACCTGATGCCCAGACCTAATTCATAGTATCGTCCATATTAGTAGACATTATTTGCAAAAGCCTCTTACAGCGAGTGGACAGGGAAACGGCGCGGGTAGATTTCCTTCTCCATGGCCAGCCTTTTGAGGGCATAGAGGGTGTCGGTGATTTTGATACCTGCCGGACAGCGCACCGTGCAGGAATAGCAGGATGCGCAGAGCCAGATGGCACGGCTGCTGAGAATTTCCTCAATGTGTCCCGCCCGGAAAAGGGCGATAATTTGCCGGGGACTGATATCCATCGCGTAAGAAACGGGGCAGGTCCCGGAACAGGTCCCACATTGAAGACAGTGCTTGATTTTATACCCCTCGGGGAAACTACTAACCTGGTTCCAGAAAGCCGCCCGTAATTCGGCTTCAGCTTTTGGAAGAGGAACTATTTCATCTTTCATATGACCTCACTCAGATCGCTTAACGATTCGGACTAAATAGGACGAATTTTGTAATAAATAGAAGTCGTCCGTTTTATAGAATCTCTATTTTGGAATCTACCTTGAATCAAAACAGCGTCAAGAGAAAAGTTATTTGTCACATTTTGGCCGAAGGGGGTTTACAGCACAAAAAAGAAAGCACAATTGCATAAAGGGATAAAAATAGTATACATTATCAATAAATATATGATACTAACAATCCTGTTTTATGTCTTTATTGGATCTCGATATGAAGTTGTTGAAAACCATATGATTAATTAATTATGGGTTAAAGCAATGTAACCGGGCAGTATACCAAATGCAGTCGCGGTGGGCTAAGATTTAAGGCCACTCATGGTCATTAGTAACCATACGGTAACGTATTCCCATGCGCGTTACCCATTGGTTACATAAATTTGCCTCAACACCTTACAGATTCTGTCTTTCGAATAATAAATCCCACTTCGCGGCAGGTCTGATGGTTATTTGCTAAAATCTCTCTTACATTTTGGTGTCGAAATCAATGCTGAATATATGTGGTGTTTAGGAAAAAAGTCTTTATCTTTCAGTTGACGCGATTCGGCATTGTATCCAGAAAGGCGTGAGAGTGCTGAATCCCCGGCCTTTTCATTTGAAAGCCGTCTTAGACAGAGAAATTCGGGAAAATCCGACATATTATTTGACAAATTGGCAGGAGTGACAAATGGAGCGTGATAAGGAAATGACTCGAGAAAGAATATTGCAGGCTCTGGGGCGTCTGTTGTCGCAAAAGGGATTCGAAAACCTGGGAATTAATTCGATTGCCCGTGAAGCCAAGGTCAGCAAAGTTCTCATCTATCGTTACTTCGGTGGCCTTGCCGAGCTTCTTCGCGCCTTTGCGCAAGAGGGGGGCTATTGGCCTTCAGCCACTGAGCTTCTCGGCGCCGATATTAATTTACGACGTGTTACCAATACCGAGCAGATCAGCGTTACTCTGCTCAGCAATTATCTCAAAGAGATTCGTCGCCGCAAAGTGACCCAAGAAATCATGCGCTGGGAATTGATTCAGAAAAACGAGCTGACCGAGCAATTGTCCCGGATCCGCGAAAAACAGCGGACCGAGATATTGGGGGCACTTCCAATAGATGCCGCTAAATACTGCGATATTGACCTCGGTGCCGCGGCCGCGCTGCTCCATGCCGGCATTACTTTTCTGGTTCTGCAGTCGAAAGTGGCCGATGAATATATGGGAATTGACCTGCATTCCAATTATGGTTGGAAACGATTGGAGAAGGCTATTGAGGCTCTCGTAAATGGATATTTCGGCCAGCATCGAATCATGACGGAACTCGGGAATACCAAGAAATGAGAGATTTTGAAGGATTATCTCCTTATTCTTGGGATCCACGCAAAACACAGTCATTCCGCTAAATTTATTCAGTTATCAAAAACTTCTTCACTGAAATTAGCCGGATCTATCCCTTTCCTTTCAACCGGCAATTATCTCATATTTATCATTCCTTCGAATCTGCCCGTCATAGAACTGCCTATCACCGAATTCATGTCTTGCATGAACTGCACGAGGATTTTGTCATCGTTGCCCGAGAAGGATTTCAATGGCTCGCCGAGAGTCCGCTCAGCATTGTCAAATTGATTAGTAATTCAGCCATTAGCTTGGAGTTCACCATTAAGATTCCTTTCCCCCGACCCTTGCTTAACGAAGAGCATCCGTTCTGCCAGAGCTTAAGTATCTTTAATTTGCAGTTCATAAACTCTTATTGGTTTCATGGACCGGGAATTTCACAAACCATTCAGATAAGTGGCCGAAAACCTTCGTTCAGAGGCCGTTGCCGGACTTGAACACAATAATTGATATATATAATCTATCATTGGCCAAGTATGGTTTTGTATTGCAATAAATAGCGGTGCAGGGACTCGAACCCCGGATTCGCAAGGACCCATTTTCGCAACCTGTTAGTAATCAACGAATTCCGCCATAACTTTAAATATGCCAATAAATTCGGTCTTTGATGTGCTTTGATGTCTTTTGATCTGTTTTGATATGTTTTGTATTGAAGTTGTCACAAATCTGGCACAAATCATTTGGTCGCTGTCTTGAGCAATTCTGGGTATGATTGTCTATATTACACATTTGGCAATTTCTGCTCCATTTTTAACTTCATCAAATTGATCCGAATCTTCTCTACTGCCAAAACTTCTGTCGCGTCTATAAACGAATCTTTTTCGCCGTGGCTTCTGGACTCGGCTATGTTTGATAATCAAGCGGATATGAAATCTACCGGTCGACGCTAATTTTCTTCGTCCACCTTGCTCTGAGTCTTAAGCAATTATCAAATATCGTGCAAACTGTCCATTTCCGGACAGTATTTTATCCGGATGCCGGACTTATTATATTGCCATACTGCAACTTACCCGTTGGCACAGATATTGATATTGATTAAGCAGAAATTAAATTTTCTGAGGATAAAATTCTATGGATCGACAGTTGCCAAAAGATATCATATTAAAACAGCGGCGCAAACGCTGGATAGTCGGAATATCCATTTTTATTTCATTTCTATTAATAATTTTCATCATCAGGCAATTCAGTACCCGTTCGGTGGAATGGGCGCGGATAAGATATTCGGTGGCAGAAAGTGGCGATATTGAAGCCACTCTCAATGCCAGCGGAACGATTGTCCCGGAAATAGAACAGGCCATTACCGCACCAAATAACAGCATTTTGCGCAAGTGTCTTCTTCGACCCGGCGATAATGTCAAGGCGGGGCAGTCAATCCTCGAATTGGAAAAAGATAATCTTCAAATTGAATATGATAAGACAAAAGAGCAATTGGAATTATTGCGGTATAAGAGAACTCAGATGGGGCTGGAGCTGGAGCGAAAACAGGCGGAATTGCAGGCCTCCAAGGAAGTTAAAGAACTTCAGGCGCGATTTGTCAGAATTCAATATGACCGTATCAAACGGCTAAATGAGATCGGGGCCAGCAGTGAGGAAGAGCTGCAACGAGCCGCGCTTGCTTCAGAAATCGCGGATCGCGAACTGGCGGTCTTGAATCTTCAGATCGATAATCAGCGCGCTTCGATGGAAACGGACCTGCAATCCCTTTTGCTGCAGGTTCATCTTCAGGAAAAAACATTAAACGAAATCAGCCGCCGGCTGGCTCTCTCGAATGCCCCCTCGACGCTCGACGGAATCGTCACCTGGGTGAACGATTCCATCGGATTTCCGATCAGAGAGGGAGACGTGGTGGCACGGGTGGCTGATCTTAGCCGCTATCGGCTGCAGGGTGAGATATCCTCTATCAATTCCGGTCTGATCGCGGTCGGTCAGATCGTGCGAATAAGGATTGGCGAGAAAATAATTGACGGCAAAATCAGTTCTATTTCGCCCCTGGTCCGCAACAGCCTGACTTCCTTTGATGTCCAACTGGATAATCCCAACGATGAAATTCTTCGTCCCAATCTCCGTACTGATGTCTTTGTGGTGACCTCGAGCGTCAATAATGTTGTACGTGTCTCAAACGGGCCCTTTTACGAAGGTCTCCATGATCAAACCATCTTTGTTATTAATGGAAATCGAGCCCAGTCCCGCAAAGTCGATATTGGCGCCGCCAATTTCAACTGGGTGGAGGTACAAGGGGGAATCTCTCCCGGTGATACTGTAATTGTCTCGGATATGAAAAAATATCGGGAGGCGAAGCTTCTTACGATAAAAAACAGAAAAGATGCAATTTCTCAAAATAGATAAGGTTATGGACATGATTAGTCTGAATCAGGTTGAAAAAATCTATCGCACCTCCAGCGTGGAGACACTGGCACTGCACAATATCAATATTGAAGTGCCGGAGGGATCATTTCTTTCGATTATGGGGCCATCGGGCTCGGGCAAGAGCACGTTGCTTAACATTATGGGGCTGATCGATGCCCCGACTGAGGGCGAAGTGCTGATAGGGGGCAATAATGTGGTGGGGATGAGCGAAAAGGAGATGGCGCGTCTGCGGAACAAGATGATCGGTTTTGTATTCCAAAGCTTCCATTTGATCGCCGATCTCAGCGTCGTGGATAATGTCGAATTGCCTTTGATTTACCGCAAGATGACTGCCGGTGAACGACAGCGAAGGGCTTTGGACGCACTGGCGAAGGTCGGCTTGAGCGCCAGAACCAAGCATTTCCCGACACAGCTTTCCGGCGGTCAGTGTCAGCGAGTGGCCGTGGCCCGTGCAATTGTCAGTGATCCGAAAATAATTTTGGCCGATGAACCGACCGGCAATCTCGATTCCAACATGAGCAATGAAATAATGGAAATATTGCTCACCCTGAACAAAGAAGAGAAAGTCACGATCGCGATTGTTACTCATAATGAAGAGATCGCCGACCGCACCAATCGAATAATTCGCCTCTTTGACGGCAGCCAGGTGTCTTAGGAGAACTATATGCTGAGGAATTATTTTAAAATCGCGCTAAAAGGACTGCTGCGGCAAAAATATTATACTTTCATCAGTCTCTTTGGGATTATCATTACCCTGTCCGTCCTGACGGTTTCGGTCGCTCTGATGAATCATGCAACATCTATGGGGAAATCCGGCTCCCGACTGGATCGATGCATGATTGTAAACCGTATCGAGGCCCGTTTTAAGAAAGGCCATATTATAAGCTATCCCAGCTATTACGTGCTCGATCAATATGTCCGCAATCTCAAGGGTCCCGAAGCGATTTCAATTTTCTCTGAAGCCCATGAAGCGGTTATATATTCCGAAAATAAAAGAATTCCATTAAAAATAAAATACACCGACGACGTTTTCTGGGATATTGCTGAATTTCCTTTTCTGGAAGGAATGTCTTTTAAGAAGGAAGCCGTAGACAGGGCCGAAATGGTGGCGGTCATTACCGATCGCGCCGGACAAAATATATTCGGTACAAAACCGGCTCTTGGCGAATATCTGGAGACCTCCAAGGGGACGTACCGAATTATCGGGATTATCCCTTTTCGAGAAATAAGGGCGATATTTCTCAATGCCGATATCTTTGTTCCTCTTACGACTTCCCTCGGAGCAATGAACAGCAAAGAATTATGGGGCGATGAATTCGCTTTGATGCAAGCCGCCGACAAATCGCAATTCGCACCGATAAAAAATGAATTCCAAAGTCATATGGAGCAATTGATTAAAGACCATAAGGATGCCCTGCAAATCACCTCGCTTGACTGTTTTATAGGTACCATGTCTGAATCATTTATGACGGAGGCCGGTCAGAGCGAAATCGTCACTTTCTTAGGCATCATTGGCATGATGATCCTCTTTATGCTCCTGCCGGCCGTGAATCTCACGACCGTCAATATCAGCCGCATCATGGAGAGATTCCCCGAAATTGGAATAAGAAAGGCTTTTGGAGCTTCGTCATCGACTTTGATGGGTCAATTCATAATAGAAAATGTCATTCTTACTCTTATCGGCGGGCTGATTGCATATATTTTATCGTGGATAGCGCTTTTGCTCATAAATGCCAGCGGCGTGGTTCCATGGGGATACATCGAACTTGACATGAAAGTATTTTTCTACAGTATGATCGTCACCGTTTTCTTCGGTATTTTCTCGGGAGTCCTGCCATCATATCGGATGTCGCGTCTCCATCCCGCCGAAGCGCTGAAAGGAATAAGCCGATGATACGCCATATTATAAAACTGATCTGGAACAGAAAGAAGAGCATGTCCCTGCTTCTAATCGAAATCTTTTTGTCGTTCATTGTTGCCTTTGTAGTATGTGACATACTTATATCGGGTATGTTGAACTATTTTAGACCGGTGGGTTTTGATTATAAGAATCTCTGGGATGTCCGGCTTGAAGCGACTAAAGGCGAATCCCTTGGAAAGATGGGCGCCGAGGACGCCGCGAAATATCGCCTCTTAATAAGTGAAATTAAATCGTTTCCTGAAGTAAAGGAGGCGGACTTCATCATCGGCAATATCCCCTATGGCAATATGCGGTTTAATAACTCATTCGATTACAACGGCACTTCGATATATTCCGGCGTCAGTTATGTCGGTGACGATTACTTCAAGACCATGCAGATGACTCTGGTTGAGGGCAGGTGGTTTGGCCCCGAAGACAATGCGGCCGTCAATGAGCCGATCGTAATAGATGAAACGCTTAAAAAGAGGATCTTTGGCGATAACAGGGCAATTGGCGAGGATATCCAGGACCTCACCGACAGTGAACAGAATCAGAATGGTAAAAAATACAATATTATAGGCGTTATCAGCACCTTTCGTCCCAGAGGGGAATTGAATGAGCCCGAAGGCGAACTCTTTATGCGCCAGTTATGGGATGATTCTTCAAGTATTCCTTACGCCGCGATGGTTCGCGTAAATGAAGGGACTTCGGTTTCATTCGAACTTCAATTGCAGCGGCGCTTATCATCGCTGGCACCCGATATCAATTTTCGGATAACACCGCTTTCGGAGGCGCGGGATTTCAGATTACGGGATATGGCAATAGCAATTTTAACCCCTATGATCATCGCGGTTTTTCTACTATTCAACGTCGTCCTCGGACTCTTTGGTATTTTTTGGCAATCGATCAGTCGCCGCCGCGGCGAGATCGGCCTGCGGCGCGCTATGGGAGCCGATTCCCGATTAATACCTTTCCAAATATGGGGTGAGACAATAGCCCTGGGGACGCTGGCCATCCTGGCTGGAATTCCGATTGTAGTGAATCTGGCGGTGCTGGGAGTCTCTAAACCTATCGGCAGCGGCATCTTCTTCTTATCCCTTGTGTCTGCCGGTGGTTTGATATATCTTATTTTGACAGTATGTGCGATTTATCCCAGTTTGCTGGCTGCGCGGATTCAGCCGGCAGAAGCGCTTCACAATGAATAGTCAGGATGATGCTTGGATCATTGCAATAGGGAAAGTACTGTCATGATATTAATAGTCGATGATGATGAGGCGATTCGATCCTCACTTAATCTCCTTCTCAAAAGAGCCGGCTTTGAAATGATCATGGCCGCAAATCCGGAACAGGCCTTGGAAGCCATCGAGAGGAGCACCCCTTCGCTCTGCATCCTTGATATGAATTTTACCCGCGCCACTTCCGGCGAAGAAGGCCTGAAACTTTTAGAACAGCTTAAAGAAAAATGCCCCGAACTGCCGGTCATTCTCATTACCGCCTGGGGCTCGATACCGCTGGCGGTGGAAGGTATGAAAAGAGGGGCATCCGATTTCATAACCAAACCATGGAATAACGATTATCTTCTGGCCTCAATTAAAACGATCTTACAGCTATCCCGCCGGGATGGCTCTTCCGCACCATCGACATATGATCGCGTTAAACTAAATCAATTATATAATTTTGAGAATATTATCGGTGTCAATGATAAATTGCTCTATATATTAAATATGGTTGGACGAGTGAGTTATACCGATGCCGCCATTTTAATTTTGGGCGAGAGCGGGACCGGCAAGGAACTGGTGGCGGAGGCCATTCACGCCAACAGCCAGCGCCGCAATGCTCCCTTTGTTAAAGTCAATCTTGGAGGAATTCCATCGGCCCTCTTCGAGAGCGAGATGTTTGGCCATAAAAAAGGAGCCTTCACCGGCGCCGTATATGATCGTATCGGACGCTTTGAATCGGCCCACGGCGGCACTATTTTCCTTGATGAGATCGGCGACCTCGAACAAATTAATCAGGTGAAATTATTGCGGGTTCTGCAGGATAGAGCTTTTAATGTCTTGGGAACAAGCATCACGAAGACCGTCGATTTTCGCCTTATTTCCGCCACTAATCGGGATCTAGAACAGATGGTTGCCTCCGGACATTTCCGGGAGGATCTATTTTATAGAATTAACCTCATCTCCTTGCACATTCCGCCGCTACGGGAACGTCCCGATGACATCGCCCTGCTCGTTCAGAATTTTGTCGATAATCTCAAACAACTCTACGGGCGCCCCGGTTTGAAGGTCGCACCCATGGCCATTAGTTGGCTGAAAACTCTCCCCTGGCCCGGGAATATTCGTGAGCTAAAAAATCTGGTCGAGAGAACCGTTCTGGTAACGGCTCATGATATAATGGAAGTAAACGATTTTCAGGATCAATATAAACAATCGCCGCGGCAATCCGAGACAATCACCATCCCTGCTGTAGGAACTGTCACGTTGGAAGAAGTAGAAAAATCAATGATTCAGAAGGCCATGCAAATTCACCAGGGGAATATCAGCCGTGTTGCCCGTTCCCTTGGCCTCAGTCGCGGCGCCCTGTACCGCCGGCTGGATAAATACGGAATCCCTTATGAAACTGCGCCGTAGATTTATATTCTTTGTCATAACCATTCATCTGCTCTTGACCATTCTGGCTTATCTCCTGCTTACCTATAACAAAATATTCTTTTTCGGCATTCAAATATTGGTCTTGATTAGCGCCTATATTTCGTACCGGCTCTATCGCAATTTTGTCCGCCCGCTTGATATCCTCGCCTCGGGCGTCGAATCAATTCGGGATCGTGATTTCAGCTCTACCCTGATTAAAACCGGCCATGAGGAATTGGACTCTCTGATTGATGTCTATAATCGAATGATCGAGCAATTGCGAAAAGAACGCCTCATCCAGCGCGAACAGCATTATTTCCTGGAACGATTAATCGAGGCGACCCCTATTGGCTTGGTAATATTTGATTTGAATGGCAATATCTCCCTTCTTAATCCCGCCGCCGAACGGATTCTGGGATTGAAGGTTTTGGACTCCGAAATTCTCTCCCCGAACTGTCTTGCAAACAGTCCCTGGAATTGCCTGCTTAATTTAGATGAGGGGAAACCATTGGTCGTCAGAATCGATGGCATTCGGATGTACCGTTGTCACAAGTCGCATTTTCTGGATCACGGTTTTCATCGCCAGTTTGTTATGATCGAAGAATTAACTCAGGAGATAATCGAAACTCAAAAAGGGGCCTATGAAAAAGTTATCCGCGCCATGTCACACGAAGTCAATAATTCGGTCGGCGCGATCAATTCGATTCTCAATTCCATCCTTGATTATAATTCGCAACTGAAAGAAACCGACCGGATCGATTATACCGATGCTATCAATGTTGCTATCAAGAGAAATATGGGACTGAGCCGATTTGTCGGAAATTATGCCGATATCGTGCGGATGCCGGCGCCACTCAAAGAGAAATATGATTTACATAAATTGCTTGAATCAATTCATACCCTGATGCAGGCCGAGTGCCAGAAAAGAAATATCGAATGGCGTTGGGAGCTTGCGCCGGGCACGCTTGATGTTGAAATCGATGTCGGCCAGATGGAACAGGCGCTGGTTAATATCGTTAAGAACGCCGCCGAATCGATTGAATCCGACGGCAACATTACAATCCGCACTTTGATCGCACCCAAGACTCTGCAAATTATCGATTCCGGTCACGGCATTGATCCTCAAGTCGCCGCCGATTTATTTATCCCCTTCTTTACGACTAAGAAGAACGGCCAGGGTATCGGCTTAACTCTCGTCCGGGAAATCCTCGTCAATCACGGCTTCAGTTTTAATCTTCGAATGAACGAAGAAAAAAAGACCGAATTCAAAATTGAGTTCAACCCGGCAGGAAATAATAAATGAAGCAAATAGTATTCTGGTTAAAGTATATTTTCTCGGAGTGGCTTTGCTTGTAATATATAATGGCTCCACTTCGCCTAATAGGTAACAGAATGACAGTGTATGAGTATTATTTAAATCAGAAAATACCTATAGAAAAGAGATTCCATAAATTTCTTCTTAATATCATAATTGCATTTATCATACCCATGGACATATTCTATATGGGCAAAATGTTGGGAAAGAATCCCACCTTGGAATAGAATTGCTGGCGGAGCATCACGATGGAGCCAGGCCGAGCGAAAGAAATGCCACAATTCTGTCACACGTGTCCAAAAAACTGAAATTGATCGCCGTAACACATTGTCAGTCATTAGCTTAGATTTAATAGCGGTGCAGGGATTCGAACCCCGGATTCGTAAGGCAGCCTTTTCGCAACCCCTTGATAATCAAGGAATTCCGTCATAACTGCAAAAATGCCAATGAATTCGGTCTTTGATGTGTTTTGATGTCTTTTGATATGTTTTGATCTGTTTTGTATTGGAGTTGTCACAAAACGGGCACAAGCCTTCAGGTCACTTTCTTAATTAAAAGTGGACATTAATATCCGGGTATCTTATTTGGCCATCATTTTCTGCCGCCTGAGTAATCTATGCATAGAGGTTTCACTGGGAAAAAATGGCTCCCTCTGGGTCCCAAAATATGGCCGCTCCTGCTTCGTTTTTCAATTTAACCAAATTCTTCGGCGCCTCCTCCCGGCCCTATATTTCCGCCTGGAATGTCGCCGGATCTCCCATACCACAGAAACCACAGATTCCAGGCTTTGGCCCTGTTTGAAATTAATAGATCACTCCGTTCGTCACACCTGTACGAAGTCGACTGGCAAGCCCGGTTACACGGAGTCTATCATATCAAGAGATGTGCTGTTAAATGACAAATGTCACTGCTTCTGAAGTGACCAATATATCTTCAGAATCACAAGATTGTTTGAAGTGAGTGAACCAAGATCTGCTATTCCCTCAGCCCCTGCGAAACCTGAAATTCTCTCATTTCCCTTAATTTGAAACATGGCACATGAATCCGGAACCATGAGGTGCCCAGTCTGTCCTAGATCACTATTCAAGTCCACCCGGATATCATATCGACCAGAGTGCAGACTTATTGTTTCTGTCGGAAACTCTGTAAAAAATTGAATACGACCGTTGATTCTAAGGCTCGCTGTAGAATTCGCCCCAGGGGGAACAAGAACGAATTGAATCGGAATAACCGGAGTGTCTATGAATTCTTGCTTAAGATCCTTTCTCAGAGTAATCTCAGGTTGGTCTGATACAAAAGTGTCTATCAAAATTGGCCAATTCGGATTAATCACTTTAATATGATGAATGCCCTGTCTCGTCTCAAAGGCGGAGCCTATCGGGCGAATAGTATCGTCAACCGACAAAATCGTATTATCGCTGGGAACAATAAATATATGGGTTTGAGTTGTTCTCGGTTTCATCACTACCAGAATTTCTGGGCTCTGCTTGCTATTATCAACAGGAAATGAAACCTTATCGGGCTTTGCTTCAGCAACAGCGTCCTTCACGCGATTACTTGTCTGAACAACCTCTTCTTTCTTCTCTATTTGTTTCGGTTGAGGAGGTATAATAACCGGCAGTATGGAATCCCTTTTGACGAAATTCGTCGAATCCGTCTCTACAGGAGAAGAAACAACCGGTCCTTTCTCAGGCGACCGCTCTTCTTTCAGTATGAGAAAAACGCCTGCAAGACCTCCCAATATTATGGCAGCTGTGACTATGCTCTTGAAGGAAATCCTTTTCCTTCTAGAATATAACCTCTTGATCTTAGCGAAATCACTTTCCATCGCCGCGACTGACTCATATCGGTCATCCGGATGTGGACTGCTGGCCTTTTTCAGAAAACGCTGAAATTCGGGTGTCAGAAGTGAAGCTCGGGTTCCCCCCCATTCTTTTGCATTGGGCTTCTCAGGATTTACATAAGGTATACCACCTGTCGCCAGTTTGAAAAGCGTGCCGCCTAACTCATAAATATCTGCTCGCGCGTAGTCATATTTCCTTATTCCCGAACGACGTTCTGGAGCAGCGAAATTCGGGGTGAAGGCGCGATCACTTGTGGACGTCCTGTCATCTAATAGGCTCTTAGCTATTCCAAAATCAATGAGATAGACATTCTTGTTGGCATCAATGAGTATGTTATTAGGGTTTATATCTCGGTGGTATATTTCCTTCTGATGGACGTAATCAAGAGCATTTAGCAACCCTGTCGCTACACGGTGTAAGAGTGGTTCAGGGAAACGTTCCTTTTCAGTTTCTCTCAGCATATCCCCACATGTCTTGCCTTCAATATAAAGCATTACCAGGGCATTGCAGTCATCCAAATAGCCAAGGATTTTACTGATATTGGGATGCGCAAGTCTGCTGAGGATTTCAGCCTCTCTCCGACTCCGCTCCTGATTTTCAGGATCTTTAAGGAATTTAAGCACTACCTTGGGGCCAAAGGGTCTGGTGTCCTCGGCCAGATAGATATGTCCAAATCCACCGCCGCCCAAATATCCCTTAACATAATAATTTTCCCCAACTATATCCTGCAAAATACCTAACGGGTCCCTGGAACCCTCAGGTTCCTGCTCAGCCGAATAATCGTTCTGCAAGTCAGACATTATCGCTAATTCCTCTTTTAGCTCCAGAATTGCTCTGGGTAGAAGCTACGAAATGCAACCTCAACCGCTAAAATCAGGTTATTCGGATTACCTTTTTGTCTAATATAGCCATTGGCCATATTCAGCGCAATAGACCCATTTGATTATCAACAGTTTTTTCCATTGCCAATTTCAATTCCGAACAATATATTGGCTGCCAAGAATTTTCAAACTTTTTTTACGGTCATTGATAATTGCTTATGACTCAGGAGAGAATGACAGAATCTAATAGGATCAGCATAATCTACTCATTTTTCACGAGAACAAGATGTATGAAAATATGGAGCATCTTTCTTATTCTATCTTCTGTTATATTGCTTCTAAGTGGGTCATCATGGTCACAGGCAGAATCGCCCTGTTCCTTTGTTTCAGCCAAACCTTCATATCAACGTGCTGATACTTCTTTTATGGAAGGGGATTATCATTGCGCTGAAATGGAAGCCAGATCAGTAACGCGGTCATCGAGAGCTGGTGGGTTGGAACGCGCTTTTGCATTCCTCATTCTCGCAAAAATCCATTATAAGACGATAAATGACCCAAGTAAGCAGCAAGATTCTGTGACAGCGGCTTTTGAAGCTGCCCTCCGTGCCCAAATCCGCGTCGCCAATCCGGGACGACCTTTCAACTCCGCTTATCAGCAAGAATTTGAGAATATTCGCAACCGACTGTTGAAGCGGATGGAGCATTTCAGTTTGGCGGTTGGCGCCGGAACTACTCTGCCCATCGGCAAATTTGCGGATCATTATAATTCGGGGAAAGTAGTCTCTCTATCTGGAATAATGCGCTTCGCCCGCCTTAGAGCCTTCGCCGGCTTTGACAGGCTTACTCATAAGCGCAACGTCTCATATATATTCAACGATGTCGGCCTTCATGACCATACGACCTTACGGGATCTTATGATTATTGCCGGCGTCAGATATGATCTTACTGAACAAATAGATGCTCGACTCCTGCCTTTCATGCAGGCTGGCGTCGGTCTCACTTTTACCAACTTCTCTTTTGATTTGACCTATGACCGAACTGGAAAACGATTCCAGCAGGATGTCAGCGACACCAAACTCGCACTTTGTATCGGCACTGGAGCCAGATTTAGGATATCGCAACACTATGGCGTTGAGTTCCTACTCCGACACATTACCAAGACCAGCGGCAGCAATGCCGACGCTATTGAAGCCCTCCCCCGTTTTGATTCCGGGTTGGAGAGCTTCTTGTCTTTATCTTTTGCTCTAATCGGCTACTTATAACTAATGCTCAAAAATAAACTGTATCTGATAGAGTTTGGCAGCAACTTTATTTTGCGTATCGATTTGACCAGTCAGATATATATCATCCATGCCGGCATTATTAGCACTTCCGGCTACTTCAAGATAGGCTCGGTAGGCATGATTATGTTCCAAAGGAACCTGGCGGACTAGGGTATCCGCTCTCGTATAATAACGCTGCTGATATGAATATAATTGAGTACTTCCATATCTAGAAATCGTTGAAGATCCCAAATTAGCTGATACAATAGGGACTTGCTCGGTGATATCCTCGATGATAATTTTCACGGATGCGCTAATTGTGTCTCCCGTGTACTGACTATGGTTATTGAGGTCAATATAGTACCCATACAATATCTTAACAGTGGCTGAAGCAGTGGAATCACCACCGCAGCTGCGAGTGATAGTAAATTCAATTCCATTATCAACAACGGTCGTTGCTTTTTCCTGGTAGCCAGGATGCAGATCGATTACAACCTGACCGTCGGATGGTGAAGTAACCGAGCAGTTGGAGGTCCCCGGACAAGATAAATCAACATCAGTATATGTAAAACTTCCGGGGTCAAAATTGATATTTTGATTCAAATAGATGGTATTCCCTGGAGGTGTGCTGGTGACAATAGTTACGGTGTCCCTGGCCGAATTGCCGGAAGTATCGGTGATATGCAAAATCGCCTTCCAGATACCCTGCTGGCAATATTCATGGGTTGTATTTACTCCGGAAGAATGCTGACTGCCGTCACCGAAATCCCAATCATATGCAAAGGGCGGACATCCGCCATCGGGGCTGGATATAAGCGAAACCCTGGCAGGGATGGTTGATGATATAGTATCACGCAGAAAACCTGAGGAATCCGCCCGGGCCGTGACTCTCAACGGCGAGCAGGTCACTATTATATCCTGATAACTAACACAGATACCGGAATGGGCATCGGTTGCGGTCATACTGATATGATAAAGACCCGGCTCATTAAATACGGTCGTGTCGGTCTGCCCGCTACCAATCGAGCCATTCCCGTAATCCCATGAATAACTATACGGCGCCGTGCCATTCGAAACTATCCCCGTGAATACCGCCGGGACACCGGCGCGTATCTTGGTCGGAACCGATATCGCACAGGAAAAATTATCTACCCGTATCAATGTCGAAGACTGACATATCTTATTATTAACATCGTTAACCGTCAATTGAACCGTCATCGGTCCCGTCGCATCATAGCGATGGGTAACATGCTGACCGGTGCCGGTATTATTATCACCAAAATTCCAGGCATAGCTATAAGGAGGACACCCGCCCGAAACGGGAGCTTCAAATACAGCTGTCAATGGAGCCGGGCCCGAGGTGTCTGATAAGACATCAATCTCACAATCAAGAGAAAGATCCTCGTTGCAGCCAACCTCGATTTTGATATAATTCCGGCAAGTATCGAGTGCACTATTGATTGAGGTGCATTCCACCCAATATGTTCCAGGAACGGTAATAGTATATGACGGATTCTGTTCCAAAGAGGAGTCCTTGTTATTCCCAAAATCCCAAATGAAGGTGTGTGCACCCGGATCTGTAACACTGCCGGTGAAGTGGACCAGAAGCGGCGAATCCCCTGAGACCTTGTCGGCACTGCAGCTGCAGGAATATCCATATACCTCTATCCGGGTGGTGTCATTGCATTCTGCATTCCCGCTCTTGACGCGCAAAGTCGCATAATAAATGCCTTTTTGAAGATAAGTGTATATAGTATCATCTATCTCGAACTTACCGCTACCGCTATGAAAATATCGTTCATATGTGTAAGTCCCGTTACCCCCTGAGGCGCTGGCGTCAAAATGAACCTCCAAGGGGGCAGTCCCATAGGTGGGCGCAACACTATCTGCGCACTCCACCGGAATGGTATTATTGTTTGTTACCTTGTTATCCTTGCTGCACGACCAGATGATGGAGATCATGATTGCCGCGATTATCAAAAATGCCAAAGTTCGGGACATAATAAACTCCTTGAATTAATGATTCGCCTTAACACAGGACATAAATAAAAATATCAAATTTTAAAATGACTGCCTAATTATATGAATGAACCACCTTATTGTCAACTATTTCCTTGATATAGTTTAACTTAAGTCCATTGCTTTGGCTAATTGGAACGATTGGGCTGGGTCGATGTAATATATTGTGTTACATATAATTACCCCAACTGACAAAATTGCTGGGGCGAAAAAACCTCGAATGATTCCTTGGTCTGCTATTCGGATTGTTCCAATAAGCGGGCTCCTTAGGGATATGGTCAGACTATGGGGATCAAAGCTGTTGTAAATGAATTAAGTCAAATGAGGGAGCCTCATCCCCTTGCCACCGTTTCCTGCAATGAAACCGGACAGCTTCCAAAAAGCTATTGACAATGGATATCCAGTGCATTAATCTTAGGTATTGAGTTATCAACCCGGTCTGATTATATATAATTCGAATTTTAAGGAATCGTGATTATTGAAGTGCTCTTTGGTGGAGGTCCGAATAACTGGATATATTAATTGCGTGCCGGCTTGCAGTTTCATATTCAGAAGATAACATTATCAGCGGTTTGCCAATGATAATTAAGTAATATTTCAAGATAGCATCTCACAAAAACAACTAATATAGGAATCATATAAGTCTGGCTAAGGGAGGAATAGTATGAGCAAGGTTACTGGAAAGACCGATGGCGTAGCAAAAGATGTTATGGATTATCTGAAAGCGGTTGCCGAATACTACGGCAAGGAGATAAAGATAAATAGCGGTAAACGAACTGACATGTATAGCGCAGAAGTAGTTTTTAATAATTGGACATCCAATGTTGATAGAGGACAGATTTATTTAACGGACACACTTTCGACGGCAAATAGAACGACGCTGAATAATTATTATAAGACGGCCGAGGAGGACTTAAGGGCCAAGGATCCAGATAAGAAGAAAGCGAAAGATGACTTTCTGAGTCTGGCTGCTTCGACTATAGGGAAAAATCGTTGCATTTTACGGGGCGTGCAGTTGATATTATCAAGTCTGATCTTTTGGATGATAAGATGAGGGCAGCAATTCGCCTGGCGATGAGTGAACTAACTGAGGGTCTTTGCTATCATTATCAAAGCGCATCGACAATTCCTGCAGTGACGGAGGAAAAGAAAAAGGAATGGAAGAAATAGTAGATTCACTTTCCCGGAGATTATGCAGTGAATATGGCAGAAGCATTGATGGTGAATAGTATTACTGAGAGTATTATGAATTACGAATAACAGAATTTCATTAATCAGCAGTGCAATATAGATTCAATAAATCAACCGATACGCCGCACTCTGTGATTCTGGAATCTTCACTAATTTCAGCATCCTGGCGACTTGGCGTGGCTCATATCGGAGCGCCGGCAGTCTTTGAAGTGCTTACAGCATTCGTTGGAAATGGTGCCGGCATAAATATAATAGGACATACTGAAGACGGCAAACAGCTTGGCAAAATCAAAGGTCAAATTTACAATAACAGATATGTCGGGGAGTTTGATATCCCTGATAATTTGACCCTTGACGATCATATTTACTTCGAGGTTAATATACCAGACAACGAGTTATCCGCAGAATCAGATCATATTGCCGTCAGACCACGGATAGAAGTCACAAACTTGAAGTGGAGCGCACAGGATGCACGACGTGGAGATGTTATTACTCTCTCGGCCAATGTCAGCGAAGTGGTTAACGATACTGAAGCCCAAATCGTTATTTATGAATATGACCGCAATAATATTCATGATAAGATAGCGACGCTCAATACACTTGTTGTTGAAGGCAAAATTGAGGTAGACTGGGAATATCAATATTATGAGGATACGGACGAAATACCTACAAACGATGAACTCCACAAATATGGCAGGAGTTACAATCCACCTGAATACTTCTTTATAATAGAAATCGCCACACAAAGATTCGGAGAAAAGCAGGAATCAGGCTTATTGAAATTTTGTGATTCTCTGCAAATCAGGGTCGTTGGATCTAACGGCCTGCCACTTTGCGACACTACTCTGTGTCTAATATTCCCCGACGGTAACAAAGGAGACTTTAAAACAGATAATTTTGGTTTTATCAGAATCGATAATGCTCCGCCAGGAAAATACGAATTGGAATCAGATGATTACCAGTTGACAATTGAGGTATAATGTGAATGAGTGGTACTGCATCATATAGCGCAAGCGCAAAATCCGGAACCGTGACTACCGTTAAAGCAGTGGAGTCCCATCTCGAAATTACCGACTTTTATTTTCGTGAATTTCCCAAAGGAAGTGAATCGGCCAAGGGCAATAAATATATCTCATTACAAAAGTGCCGACCCGATAAACCAATAGATAGAAAATTGCGAACCAAAGCAGTAATCACATGGGCCGCCGCAGGAGCTAAGAACAATGTTAATTACAAGATATATATTATTGGCGAGGACGGGAGAGATGTCCCGGTAAAGTACGATGATAATAATAATCTTCCCACTTTCAGTTTCTTTGGCGATGATGAATTTCACAATATGGATAATCCAGAGGGGTCTCAATATTGGGAATTATGGAATATATTATATAGCAAAGTCCATATAAATGCAAAATAATCATAAAATATAGAAATGAAGAACCTCAAGAATGGACTTCCGAGAATAGTATCAAAATAATTGGCGATCCCCCGCCTAA
This sequence comes from Candidatus Zixiibacteriota bacterium, assembly GCA_026397505.1. Classification (NCBI taxonomy): domain Bacteria; kingdom Pseudomonadati; phylum Candidatus Zixiibacteriota; species Candidatus Zixiibacteriota bacterium. The sequence continues at coordinate 16,887 of JAPLUR010000020.1, read as the reverse complement.
GGAATTGACGATTACGGATTTCTATTTTCGGGAGCTCTCTGGCGATATACCGACCGATAAGGAATCAGAAAGGCGGGCAAAATACATCAAAATGCCTGTATGTGATGACAGTGTTCCCATAGATAGAAGACTAAGAGAAAAAGCCCTAATTACCTGGGTTGCCGCCGGCACCAGAGACGATATTAAATATAAGATGTATATTATAGCTGAAGGTGAAAAAGATGTCTTGGTCAAGTATGATGATAAAAATAGTCTTCCTTCTTTCAGCTTTTTTAAAGATGATGAATTTCATCCGATGAATGACGCGGAAGGTCCTCACTATTGGGAGTTGTGGAAAGTATACTATAACAAAGAAAGAAAGTGCCAGAAATTAGACTTGTTACCTGCTGGAATATATAAATGCAAGATGATAACCCAACATAAGGACGAAAAGCCACAGGAATGGATCTCCAAGAATAATATCAAGATCATAGGCAATCCCTTCTGTGTAACAATTACATGCACTGCGATGGATAATAATGAATTGGCAAAGGAGGCTGAATCGGCATCAAAGTCAAAACCAGAAGATGTTCACTATCTGGATAACATTGGAAGACGAATTGCCAAAGACAGCAATCTCAAAGTATATAGAGGAGATTATGATTCAGATTCAGTACTGATCGGTAGATTCAAGGCATTAATGATGCCGACTCAATTGAATTATGTGGCGACTCCAAAAGGGAGGTATTTTGGTTACCGGGATCGCCATAAGAACGAGTATGCATGCATCGAATTAGAGAGCGAGCAAATTGATAGCGGCAATGGCACTATAATACTTCCCGAAGACTGTATAAACCCTGATACGGGAGGCCACTATAAAGATGACGTCCAAATTCATAAGAATCCAAATAAGAATCAGGATTTTGTTTCTGGTGGCTTATCCCAGGGGTGCATCGTGGTTCCTGAAGATATATATAGCAAAGACGATGACATCTTCAAGAACAGACAGAACAATCCGGATGGGAACCCGCCGCATTACAATTCAATATTGATGACAGCAATATTGGGTGGATATGACGAATATATAATCCCGAGATTCGATGATCATAAGCGGAAATTACAAATTCAAATAATATTAAATGAGCCCGTTCAAATAATATTAAATGAGCCCGATTCGAAAGTAAATAGCAGATACTTGATGATGCATTCTGATATCGTTCAGGATATTGTCGTAAAGAAGAATAGCGCGGGCCTTCCAGAAATTGTTTTCTATGCTCCCCAAGGAGTTTTTAGAGATTATTACGGTGGTCAGTATTTATATGATGTTCTTACTTGTGCTAAATTGAAATTGTTTATTGCAAAAGATGACGAAAAGGGCGGATATGCTCAAATCCGGCTATTATATATGGGAAAGCTTGTTCCTGGCAAGAGAGCCTATTCTTGGGATGGTTATGATAGTCCGCCTAAGACTAAGAACCGTAAGTTGCAGCAGGCGGGCAAATATTTTCTTGTTATGGAAAGTACATTTACGCCAAGTCCTCCGAACGGAAGTGCGCCGGAAGAAAGGACCATAGAAAGAAAGAATCCATGGGTCTTTGAAGAATTTGAAATTAAGGCTATTGCCTGACAACAGGTGGATGATTATCAAGGACTATCCCATCTCTAAGTCTCAACTACCATTCGAAAATGGGAAAGTCGGGATGGCTGTCTACTTTTCTTTATCGGATTTCCACTTCTGTAATTGCGAGTTTATGGAAATGGATGGACGCCTCGAATAGAGTATAAAAATCAAAGATAATAAATCTAGTTTAGAAACCAGTGCACAATGTCCGGGATGATCATCTTCGAACCTATGGCTCTTTGTCCATAAGCCGCGCATCGCGGAGCTCTGGTTCCCTTGTAACCGAGTGATGGAACATCATGACATAGCCAGGCCGCGGGAGAAAAATGCTCCAATTCTGTCACAAGGGCCTAGAAAGTATTTATTTGTCGCCGTAACTGATTGTAATTCCACGACTTAGATTCAATAGCGGTGCAGGGATTCGAACCCCGGATTCGTAAGGCACCATTTACGTAACCTATTAGTAATCAACGAATTCCGTCATAACTGCAAAAATGCCAATGAATTCGGTCTTTGATGTGTTTTGATCTCTTTTGATTTGTTTTGATATGTTTTGTATTGGAGTTGTCACAAAACGGGCACAAATCTCTTGGCGGCTTTCTTGATAAATATTGGATATAAATATCCGTATTGCCCGACAGTCGTCATTTCTACCATCAGAGTAATCCTTGCCATAGAGGTTTCCCGGGCAGAAAATAGCCCTTTTTAGCGCCTTTATTCGGCAATTCCTGCCTACTTTTCAAACTTAGCAAATTGACCCAGACCATCTCCCCTGTTGTTTACTTCAACTTGGTTTGTTCCCGGATTTCCTATACCACAGAAACCATATAATCCGGGCTTTGGCGCTGTTTGGCATTAATGGGTCACTCCTTTCGTCAAGTCAAATTTACTATGGCCGCATCTGAGCCAAAAGCCCTTTCTTGTCCAATTTCTGCTGAACCACAATAGGAAATAGAAGCTATCGGATCTAGGGCAAATTTCATTACCGCGATGGAGACTCTATTGAGGGAATGTCCCTCAATCAGATTATTATAAATAAGGCATTTGATCACCTCCCCATCTGTATCAAGTCGTATTGAATACTGGGTGAATTGAGTTCTTCCTTCAACTCATTCAATCTATCATATTTCCAACTCCATTTTTGGTAGTTAATCCGATTAACAATATAATTCCAAAGACCGTCAGCAGCTTTGTCCACAGCTTCATTCCACTCTTTCATTAAGTCCGGCGTATAGTAATTTCTTGAAGTCGGAGGATATCTATGAGTAATATCCGCGTCCCATCCATCAATCAGAGGCGGGGGGAAGTCCTGACCACTGATCTTCTCGACATATTGACTGCCTTCGTGGGAGTTTTCCAACCAACTCCTAAATCCCTCTTTATTGCCAAAGCTCATCTCTAACAGCCTTAGTCCTCCATCTTCAACAAACCCTTTTTCATAGACTTCTAATGCTTCTGCAGCTTTTCCTGCATGCCATAAGTCCATCATGACAGCGATTGGGGCACAGCCTATCTTGCTAACTCCGATGGACAATGCTACTTCAACAGCAGCTCTCCCTACCGCCCCATTCGCTGCCTTATACGCCATATCCATTGCAAATTGCTCTGCCGTTTCATTATCAATACTTGAACCACACACCAGAAGATCTTCATATTTCATCGACTGGGCCGCACATTCTGCCAAGGAATTATCGATAATCCTATTAAGAAGCCCGCCGTCCACACTCTTAATTTGATTTGCGTCCAGGGGGAATATCTCACGCTCCGGATTATCATATGAAGAGATTATGGACCCCGATGAAGGATCGACTACAAAATTTGATTTACCGGTTTCATTATCATTTAATTGTTTATTCAACATATCTGCAAACTGCTCCCGAGGGATATCATAATGATCATATATTGGTCCTTCATCGTTACCATTTTTAATTCGCAAATCTATAACGCCATCACTTTCAGTAATTTCTATTTGTGCTGGCAATGATGTTTTATTTTCCAATATTTTCGCGATTTCATTTCTAACTATCGGATTCACTTCATCTGGCTTATTTGCCGGTAATTCTGATCTATCATCAGCATATGAAGGCTCATCCATTGTGGTCTTTAATTTACTTTGTGCACCCGATTCAAACCAATCCACATTTTGTTGATTCTCAAATGGTATATATTTATCATTGGATAATTGCGATTCCGCACTTTGAGCATTATCAGTTTTGAATTGCTGGCTTCTCTCCTTTTGCCCATTATTTGCTGACTGCGCAGGATCGTCCAATAGAGATGATAGTTCAGGACCAGTATTCAGAAGTGAAATTGGGGGATTAGAAATATTACTTTGATCACCCCAAATGGGATCCGGCAGCGTCGCTTTGAAGGCGCCTTCGTCTGTTGGAAGCATCCATTCTGTCTGATTCACTGGCTGTAGATTTAGATTTTGATAAATGCTCGGGGAATTATTCCAAATGTCAGCTGAAGATTGTGATGTCGACGCATTTTCTTTGGCTGATGATTCATTATTAGGAAATTTAGCATTAACGGGTGTTTGATTAGCACTATAATCATCAAGAAATGATAAATCACTCTTGCAGTTAGTTGCTTCATCTGATTCCGGGATGTCGGAGCTTGCTAAATTACCATTATTATGTCCCGTTATTTCAGGTGTTCCGGGTTTGGGGAGATCATTCAGTCCATTCCCAGGCTGATTTGATTGTGTGCTCTGGTTATTGTCATCGGAAGTGCATAACCATTTTTCGCCACATGCAATATGCCCGCACTCGTTAAAAGACCTGCCATTAGGACATTTCCAATTTGGGTTAGGTATTTTGGCGGCATAAGCTAGGTTGCTCCTGTTTATGGGAAATGGGGATGCCATTATTAGGCCAACCAGTATAATAACGCAATTCTTAATAATCTTATATGTCAACATACTATTCCCCTTTCTCTGATTCAGTCGTGTCTCCCGGCTTTCTGATCACATTGGCAGTCTTAGGTGACGGGTTGTTGGGTAAGAAGAGCTTCTTTACATTGACATTATCCCATCGATGTCGCTGGGCATCAAATCGTCCCGGGGGAATGATAATCGAATTGCCCGAACCAATCTTGGATGGCAGATTTTGCATAAATTCATCCATGGCTTGAGAGCTTGATTGGATGCGCTGTTCCAGGCTTTGCTGTATTTCGATCCTTTGCCTTTCCAATTCTACCTGCCCCTTAATTGCCTCTGTCTGGCATTTTTGGTCATCCAATACGCTCTGGACTCTCTCCATTTCCAAACGATGCGCCTCATCAGCCTGCTTTTTCTTCTCCACTTTTTCACTTTCATCCTTCTGAACCGCAATTCTTTGCTTACATTGAATCTCCAGATCGGCAAGTGCTTGTTTGTAATCTCTTTCTATTTCAAGGCGTTTCAATCGGGCAATCTCGATGTAAGGATTATCTCTTTCATTGGCTTCATCTCGTAAGCGATCCCAGTCCGATTTATTGTCTATTATCCAATCTTGTGTTTCATCTACCAAATGCGGGTCTTCTTTGGGATTTGTGACACTATATTTTTTTATTGAATCCTCAATTTGTTTCATTTCGTTATTATACTTCGATTCAATTTTGATTTTTTCCTGTTGGCAGATGACTTCAATATCTCTTATTTCATTTTGTCCGACCGATGTCTCCCAGAATATCATTGAAAGCATGGCAATCAGCAGGAGCAATCCCAATCTGTCATATTTTGCATTCATTGGCCACCTCCATATACATTATCATCGCGAATTGGCGTTCTTCTTAGTAAGCACTTATCGCCCCTGGAAGGCGAGTGTTCTCCATTGAATGAGCATATGGACACTCTATCTCGGACATCAATAACTGTAAGTATCCCTCTCGAAGCATTTATGCTGCCGAGCGAGGCACCTGTTTCTGGGTCAATCAGGTCATCAGAGGATTTTTGGAGCTCCAATCTATCGCCGACATGCAATCCGACATCTTTGCCACCGCGGACAATTACTTTTTCATCAACTACGGTTATGACGACGCTGCTCCAAGGCACATTTTCATTATCAGCGACCATCTTCGATACCAATTTGTTAATAACGATGCCGAGCACTTCAGCCAATGGATTTTCATAATAAGAGCTGTTATTGAATTGGGCTCCGGAGCTGGCAATCCCATTCAGGGCATTTAGGGCTTGCAGATCAGTTGTAAATGATGAGAGACTCGAAACCAGACCGGCGGGGTTGAGGGAAAAGGCTGAGCCTTTGGAGCAAAAAGCAATGCTGTGTGTATAGGATTTGGTAATTGTTCCGGTAGATATTTCCTCAAGTGTCAGCTCCATCCGCAATGTGATCTCGCTTTTCTTTGATCCTATCTTTACACCTAAGGCTCCAAACCCGCTGCCTTTAGAGCTTTTTTGCCCGAAACTGAGAATATGTCCCTTAACGATATATTCAGCCGGTATTTGGCGGCCTACCTGGCTTGCCAATTCTGAATTGCTATATATGGACTGCTGATAATCGACCTCATTAAGAATCTCATCCCTAGAGCGAATATCTACGACCTCGTATCGATTAGTGGCCCGCAGGGCTGCCAGGAGTATTGATTCAGCCCCACTTTGAAAATCAACACTTGATTGGATTTTTCCGGCAGGAAGATCACCCATTCTCAATCTCCCGACAGCAACTCTAACCTTCAATCCGTCGTACTTGGGAAAGGCAATCACGGTAGGAATACCCAATACCTCAATCTTTTTCAGTCTATCCCCACTATTTTTGAGACGCACTTTCCATCCTAATTGAAGGTCCTGAACGGTGAAATTGTATCCTTCTTTTTCCACTTTGGTATTGTCATCATAGAAGTAAGTCCGACCGTTGACAACAATTGCATTTCCTCTGATTTTCTGAATAACGTCCTTACCAAATCTACTGAGGAAATTTTCTTCAAGATCGTTGATGTCGCAATATCCCTTAAAGGGAATGATTACGAATATCGCTGCGGTAATAATAAAGAATACCAGAGCGAGTATCTTTGTGTTCCTTAGTCTGCAGAAAGCAATCGGTTTCATGACGTTTTCCTTTCTTGTTATTGATTCACAATTATTTTTTAATATTACTTATCACGGCCATCTTTTCCTTGAGACAGCAATAATTCTCTTGCCTGTCGCATATTCTCCAATTTCATTATTATGAGGGAATCATTACCACTTGGCTGGCAAAGTTCTTCAAGCAGCTCTATATTGTGCTGTAGCCAGGCAAGGGAATCATCAAAGGACAGGACAGTCTTATACTGGTAATTTCTATTCATCCGGTCATTAAAGATATTGCCAGAATTGGTCATTGTATCATTGTTTACCACGGCTGATATGCGAGAATACTCCCTGCTTCTATTTTCCAGGGTCTCGTGAGATTCCCATTTTCTACGCGACGGATAGAATTGCTCAGGAGGGATGACCATCTGACCAGAGTTATCTTTGGAAATAGCTGCAAAATCCTCAATCTGTTTGAGTACACTATTGTCATTATTATTTTGCCCCGGGTCTTGAAGTCTGCTGCGATAATAATCTACCTGCTTCTCATGCAATTGCCGCTCTTCATCCCTCAGTATTTTTGCATTGTCGGCTATCTTTTTATCAATTTTCTTTTTCTCATCATCCCTTTGTTTTTTCTCTTCTTCCAGATTCTTTTGATATTGATCTTCTTCTACTCTAGCTTTTGAACAGGCCACACGATATTTAATTTCATCATCAGCTTTGAGTTGCTCAAAATCAAACTGCCAAGTTCTCCTCTCCATGTTATATCTATCAGCAGCACGCTGGGGACATCCATCATCGCCTTCGGCGCAGTTATTACAAGTGAAACTGTAGGCTTCCCAAGCTATCTTGAGACGATCATTCAAGGCCTTGGCCAACCCTTGTTGGTTATGTTTATGAATTTCATCGAGATATTGCTGTTTCAGCGTCGGGTCATAGGTTAGGAAATTATACACAAATTCATCTATGGGCGGCTCCTTCGAAGCGACATCAATTGGCGGCTGATTACTATTCTGATTCGCGGGCGAGAAAATCAGGTCTTCTGTGGGCTTTATCGTAACTACTTTATACTCAACATCCGATTCTTGTGCATATGGACTTGGTTCTGGCGACAGACCTATGAAGAAAGCCATAATGAGTACAGCCGCCCATTTTATTTCGAAGCCAAGAAATCTTTGCAACATCCTTTGATGTGCTTCTGAGTTACTGTCATTGATATACATTTCGTCCTCCTGGTCACATTGAAAAATTCATTTGCCATCGTTTTCATTAGCTTCTTTAAAATGTCAGTCCAGCTACCAGTGAAATTGGCTGGCGTTCAAGGTCATCTCTGTCTGATATGACCAAATTGTAAGAAATATCAAACGTTAAGAAGCGGATCTTGATCCCTGCGCTGACAACAAAAGAAATAGAACTATATGGCACATAGTCCTCATTTACATAAGAATATTGATCGTCATAGTTCCATTTCTCCGACGCAACGGTCTTTTCCCCACTTGAATATCCAATGTCAAAATTGACCGTTGGCGTAATTGAGCAGTCAAATAATGCTATATGAGTATTCAAAAGGAACGTCAATGCTATATTTTCGCCGGAATTGAGGATTCCAGCCCCTAGACCCATGGCGAAATTATCGCCAAATTTTAAGCCATGAACTGTCGATAACTCCTGATTCGAACTGGGGAGAAAATTGAACCTATTAAGATTATAATAGCGAACGCCAGCGCCATTATGTTCTTCTCCCATACGTGTGACCATTTCAATATCATTCTCATCGATCTGAACAGTTTCTCCCTCTTCTGTTAAAATGCTTACAGAATCGCCAGAGTTATTGTTTACTAATTGTCCGGATAATGTGCTTCCATCTTTCAGGTATATGACATATCCAGCTTCGGAGAAGGCGCTCGGGAACATCCCCAGGGCGACAACCAGAATGAGACCAAGTAACTTCATTTTAGGACTCCTTTTTGTTGATTGTTTCGTTACATCATTAATAATGTCTGGAATGGAGTCTTTTCGGAGCGGCTGGGCACTGAATATTCTAAAATAATGCTGAATGTCATATGCGAGATCATATTGGTACGTTTAACAATAATTGCCAGAAAATCACTATTAATGATAGAGTGCTTGAAAGCAGAATATTGTGAGTATCAGCAAACTCAACAGGAAATGATTACGATATCTTGGAAATGGCAGGCTTTATGCGGGCATAGCCCCTTTGCAGTTGCTCAGTGCAAACCTGTCATTATGGCTATAGATATTCATGTTATTAATTAATCTATTCTCGGGCGAGAGTTATATCCCATTGTTTTCCACCAGGGGTGTCAATTATTTTGTAATGTACCCCTGGAGTGACTTGATATTGGTCCCAACGGCAATTTGTTCCAATGCATTCCCATAAATAAAGAGCGGCACTGCTTTGCAATGAGAATACTTTTGTCTCACTTTGGTTAATATTGTAATTTGCATTCTGAAAATTAAAAGTAATTCCATATGGATAGGAAGAAGCATCTCGGATCCAAAAGCGATAATTGAGCATATTGCAAGGTTTGTAATAGGCATCTCCGGTATAAAGGCTCTGTATCGTCAATATGTCACCATTCGAAAGAGTGGAATACTTGTTCGAATAATACATTACATCGTCAGGGTTTAGACTATGACCACCTTGGCTATTCCAGGAAGTAATGCCAAAAGCATGCCCAAATTCATGTGCCATGGCATTCATATAATCATCCTGGGTCATTGTCCGATATACTCCATTAATATCTTTGGCTCCTGTTGCAATAACAATATCAATTCTTGCAAAGGTCTTTGCCGTTGAGTTATATTCCGAAACCCTGGCTGTGCCTCCATAAGACATTTGGTCTTGATATGTTATATCTATTCGAGGTTTAGTGGAGGTCATGAGATCTCCTTCAGATTCAAAAAGCGTGATAGATTGCCAGGCCAGCCCAGTTGCTTCAATGGCTGCACGCCAAATATCACGGCCGTTGATTACAGCAGCTTTTGCGGCCGAGGCATTGAAATTTGAGGGCACGTGAGCTGCGGCATCATGAACATTAATATAGACTTTGCAACCTCCATTGGAACCTGAACCTTTCCACGTATGGAATATCCATCGTTTTAGACCGCTGTCCCATGTGATTGCCTGTTCAAGGTAGTTTGGAGTGCAAATGTTGCGCTTCTCTTCTTGGGGCTTGGTCGGCACCTTCTCACAGCCAGTTGAAACCCACCAGCCGGCAAGAATCAGAACCAAAATCAGCGAGATAAACTGATTCAATAATCCTTTTTCACTCGATTTGAACAATGCCATCATATTCTTCTCCTTTTCTATGATTCACTTTATGAAATGCGGAAAGCCCCCGAATTTCGGAGTGACATAATGAAAATTATTGACTTTCCGAACGTAATTGATTGTATTTCTATTGATATAACTCAACGATTTGCCGGACAGTGTATAGATGAGAGCTGATTATAGCCAGAGTTGGCCATCATTCTTGGATTTGCTGGATGCGGATCCAGATAAGGCTTTCAAGGAATTCTATCAATTTGCCATTGGATTCATCCGAGCAATGCCGCCCCGGCCGATGCGTTGCCTATCAAGAGAAGATCAAGGCGAAATTCTTAATGAAATAATTTATCACTGTGTCAAGAATGACTTTCATGTTTTGCGTCAGTATATTAACCGGGGCCAGCCTTTTGCCGGATGGCTTTATTTGGTGGCCTATAACAGGACTCTGGAATTAGCCCGGGCAAAGAAAAGAGAGCCACAATTCGTTTCTATCCATAGTGATGAGAGCGGCAAAGGTCTGGAGCATATTTTTCAAGATAATACTGAGGATCTGCTCAACCTGACGGCGTGGAAACAGGTTGCCGGCAAAGTCTATGAAATAATCAAGCAATTGAGCCAAAAATGTCGGCTCCTTCTAGAGATGGCCGCCGATGAATATAGCCCCCAGGAAATGGTTGATACTCTTAAACTTCCGTCAGATTATAATAAGAAAGTGTCAGACGATTTGAGAGAATGCCGACGACAGCTGAGGAAAAGATTATCTGAGTCGGGAATCGATATGGCAGCACTATTCGAATCATAATTAAATTTCGGATTGCGCACCCCGAAATTGACAGGAATCAGCATTATATATTTTGACTAACCTCAGTGAAACTGGATGGTCGGAGACGTTATGAGCGATAATGGCAAAAATGAGGACCTGGAAAAGGATATAAAACTGGATAGGCTGATCAAACAAGCGCGAGCCTCTTCGACCGAAAAATTCATTCGCCCTGATGACGCAACTATAAATGCCTATCTTTTTGGAAAGGCCAGCGAAAAAGAGGAAGCGATCATATATAAAGCAATGATATTATCCGCTGATTTCCGTGACCAAATGCGGGACATGATAAAGGATCTCAATAATATCTTGACCGCTTCTGAAGGCATATCAGCTTTGCCAGATGCTGAGACTCCAATTCCGGACCGACAGGTATTTCTGAGAAGAATGGAAAAAATGGGAATTGAGGATAGCTTATATAAGCGACCGCTTAATGTGGCCAAGAAATCATCCTTGCTCACCACGCGGTGGCAAAAGCTTCAGGATTTCATGACCCCGGCGAAATTGATTCCTGCAGCAGCTGTGGCAGGAGCTTTCGTCATAATGATCGTCGCTTTCAGAATGTATGGACTAATCCCAGGACTCGAACCCGAAAGACCGGTTACTGAAGGAATGGCCGGGTCCAAACCTGTGCTCGCTTCGATAGAAATCGTCGAAAATCATGTTGACCCGGGATTGCTGCGCCAGGTGCGCACCCGAGCGATGGATAGCAAACAACCATCCATCAATAGAAAATTCGAGGACTCCCTGGCCCTTGCTAGCCTATCAGAATATCTTGTTTTCGATGAGGAAACCTATCTATTCCATACTGTTCAGAATCCCGGCCAGCCGGGACCTCGACCGCAGGATTCGGTCACGATTATAGTGATGCAATTAGTGGATTCCACAATGTCAACCATAGGTGAGTTCACAGCATCTATCCCGAAATCAGCAGATAGTTCCGGAAGGCGGGTTTCTGCGTGGTTATTGGGTTTGCCGGGAGGCCCGAATTACAAATTGATGCGGGCAGAAATCATCTCTGACACCGTCCGGGCAATCTGGACGCCGGAATTGGGCAAAGAAGGAGCGGTAGTATTCATATACAGAGATGGAAATCAGTATCAGGCCGTTCCAGGATTCACATTTCAGATTTAGTTCATTGAGTGACCAACAAATGAACATCAACTCCATATCTTTCACCAGAACCAATAATGAGATAGGAGAATTAAGGTGTCTATGAGGATTTTTTCGATTTTGGGATTTGTTCTGCTCCTCTCCTTGAGAGTCGGCGCGGCCGAGAGCTGGCAGGATCTGTTAAATCGGGCAGATTCGCTATCAAAAGCACAATATCAAGACTCAGCCATCTTCATTGGTAGGCTTGCACTCGAAAAGACGCGGGAAGAATTTGGCGGAAATGATACTGCTACGGCCAGAGTATTATTCCTGCTCGGGATCTACCATTATCACAAGGCTGCCTACGGTCAAGCTGACACGTTATTGCGTCAGGCCATAACAATTCGGGAGAAGGTTCTTGGTCCAAATGATCCTGACGTGGCGAAAGGTTTGAACAATCTCGCCTTGGTTTATTGTGGCCAAGGACGCTATGTCGATGCGGAGCCTTTATACAAGAGAGTACTGGCGATTTTTGAAAGTGCTTTTGGTATAGATAATCCATATGTAGCGTTTTGCGTGAACAATCTCGCCTTTGTCTATTATCTCCAAGGACGCTATGCCAATGCCGAACCTCTATACAAAAGAGGACTGGCGGTTCTAGAAAAAGCTCTTGGCTCGGATAATTTGGCTGTAGTGCAAAGTGTGAAAGGTCTTGCGGATATCTATCTTGCCCAGGCACGCAATGCTGAGGCCGAGCAGCTATATAAACGTGCGCTGGCAATTAAGGAAAAAGCTCTTTCTCCGGATCATCCGGATGTAGCGATGGGCCTGAATGATCTTGCAAATGTCTATCTTGCCCAGGCACTATATGCTGAGGCCGAGCCGCTCTATAAGCGCGCGCTGGCGATTCTTGAAAAGACGACTGGTTCCGATCATCCACGTGTGGCAGCGGTTTTGGGCAATCTCGCTGTGGCTTATCGCTACCAGGGACGTGACGCCGACGCTGAGCCGCTATACAAGAGAGCCCTGGCGATTAGGGAAAAAGCTCTTGGTGCGGATAATCCAGATGTATCGGCAAGTTTGAATAATCTTGCTAATCTCTATAGTGACCAGGCAAAATATGCTGAGGCCGATCAGCTTTATAAACGTGCTCTGGCGATTAAAGAAAAAGCTCTTGGTCCGGACCATCCGGACGTAGCGCTAGGCTTGCACAATCTTGCATGTAATTATTATGACCAGGGGCGCTATGCCGACGCGGAGCCGCTTTACAGAAGAGCGCTTGCGATTGATGAAAAAGTCCTTGGTCCAGAGCACCCGAATGTGGCAAGATGCCTGCTCAATCTCGCCCTGGTTTATCATGCCCAGGGACGTGACGCCGACGCGGAGCCGCTTTACAAAAGAGTGTTGGCAATTGATGAAAAAGTTCTTGGTCCGGATCATCCACGCGTAGCGGACACTCGGGGATCATACTCTGCCTATTATCGCGCCACTCAACAATTGGATTCGGGAATTGCGGAAGCGGCAAAGGCTTTCAACATTCGATTCAGGAATTTCCGTAACAACGCCCGTGTACTTTCTGAAAAGGATGCACTTACGTACGCTCAGGCCGTTAAAAAAGCCTTCAATAGTTACCTCTCCTGTATTTATGACCTTGGCAAGGCCGACTATGGTCAGCTGAATGAGGAGAATGCTGTTGTTCTCTCATCTAAGGGAATAGTCTTTGAGGGAGTGATGCAGCGACAGCAAGCGTTGGCAACTGAGAAGGATTCAATAACACAGATGCTAGCGCAGTCACTTCGAACTGCAAAATTGCAAATCTCCAAGCTATATAGCGCTGACCCCGGCGATGATACCACGGGCGCCTACAAAATAAAACTTGATTCCCTTTCTAGGGCTGCAAACGATTTCGAGGCTGAATTATCACGGCGCAGTATGAGTTTTCGGAGAAGGCAAGAGATTAATAATATCTCGGCGGCGAAAATTGACTCATTATTACCGGCCAATACGGCGTTTATCGAATATCTTAAATGGGATTATCGCCAAATAAAGCCCGATTCCGTTATTCCGAAATACCTAGCGCTAATTATTAACAAGGGCGGAAAGACGGAGATTGTGCAGCTTGGAGACGCCTCAGATATCGATCCATTGGTTGATCGCTACTTAAAGCACATGCAGAGCGAAGCCTCCGCCGGGCAGTTGCCAAACAAATCCGATATGGTTGAATATCAACCGATCAATCAAGCCCTTTATGAAAGGATCTGGAAGCCGTTGGAAAGGCATTTTAAGAAGGAGCAGACAATATTTGTCGGGCTCGATGGCTCTTTAAACCTTGTATCGCTGGCTGGCCTGATGGATGAAAAGGGAATTTACCTGGTTGAGAAATATCTTATCCATCACCTTTCTTCAGGCAGGGACCTAATTAGACTACAGGAGGCACCTGCTCAAGTAACAACAGGGCTCTTTGCACTGGGAGATCCCGATTACGACGCAACTCCGTCGATCCACCGGGTCTCAGAGGCGCTCGCGCAAGAAGTCGATAGTATCGCAGGCTATTCCGAGTATGCGACGCACAATGTACGATCCGGATGCGGGGATTTGAAGAATCTCCATGTTGCGTCGTTACCAGGAACAAAAAGCGAGATTAACCAAATCGTGTCCAGATGGCGGTCTGCTTGGGCAGAAACAACCGCCGTGTTCTTCGACTCTCAGGCCAGCGAGGATAATTTCAGGAAGGAGGCGTCGGGGAAGAGGGTGATTCACCTGGCCACTCACGGTTATTTTCTTGAGGGGCGGTGTCGACCTTCAATACCATCAACTCGGGCAGGCAACGAGGAGACTTGGGTGGGTGAAAATCCCCTGTTGCAATCCGGCCTTCTTCTGGCGGGTGCCAACCGGCATGGCGATGACGCGGATAGTTTAGGCGTAGACGATGGCATATTGTCAGCCTATGAAGTATCTTCTCTAGATCTGAAAGGAACGCAACTGGTCGTTCTTTCCGCATGCGAGACTGGTCTTGGTGAGGTTAAGCAGGGTGAAGGAGTATTCGGACTACGGCGAGCTTTTCAGATGGCGGGAGCGCGCACCGTGGTCAGTTCTCTATGGCAGGTTGACGACAAAACTACTGCTGAGATGATGAGTCGGCTATATATGAGGTCAGACAAATCGATCCCCGAGAGACTGCGTGAACTACAACTCGAGCAAATCAAGAAACTTCGAGCCGGCGGATTCTCGGATCATCCATATTCCTGGGCTGCCTTTATCGCGCAGGGGGATTGGCGATAATGACAAGTATAGGCACTCGAATAGATTTAGTTCATTTTCTTAATGAGATAGGAGGAAGAAGGTGTCTATAAGGCCTATTTCAATTCTGGGGTTCGTTTTGCTCCTCTCTTTGAGAGCAGGTGCAATGGAAAGCTGGCAGGATCTATTGAATAGAGCAGACTCATTGTGCGACATATATGAATATGATTCAGCGCTCTCTCTATGCAGAATCGCGATAAAAGAAGTGCACAATGAGCTTTCCCGGGAAGATACCGTCGCGGCGGCCATAATGGACCGTCTTGCTTCTTCCTTTATGAGAGTTGCGGGCAATTCTGCAGGTCAGATTGCTGATACTTTAATCAGAAAGGAATTGGCAATCTGGGAAAAGACCTTGGGACCCGATCACCCAAAGATCGCCGATATTTTGATGAAATTAGGCATTAATACTGGGAGTATAGGGAGTCTTTCAGAAACTGAAGAGGTCTATAAAAGAGCGATAATGATTAGAGAGAAGACTCTAGGGCCAGAACATATTGATGTTGGGCGCGCTCTTATCAACTTGGCAGGCGTTTATAGTTTTTATACTCGATATGCTGAAAGCGAATCGCTATATATAAAGGGGATTGAAATAGAAAAAAAGGCACTGGGATTAAGTGATCTGGAAGTCTTATGGTCTATGCTTTATCTTGGTAAATTATACTTGCGGCAATCATTCTATGAAAAGGCCAAGATGCAAGTAGAAAAAGTATTAGGGGCAATAAGATATAATCCCGAATCAGTGGCTTCATTGGACAGAAAAGAAATATATTTAGTAAGCATAGTGCTCAACATACTTGCGGCTGCTTATTTTGTCGAAGAAAGATATTTAGATGCAATTTCGTATGAAAAACAATCTCTTGCCATAAGTGAATTAATTTCTGGCCCGATGAGTCTCTCGGCTGCGAGAAGTCTGGCAAACCTTGGTTCTCTTTATACAATGCAAGGCAATTATACTGCAGCAGAATCTCTATTACTTAGGGCGCTGGAAATAGAAAATAAAACGTTGGGTTCAACAACCACTGATCAGTCAGCATATATATATCGGTATTTGGCAGACTTGTATCGAGGACAGCGGAGATTTCAAGAAGCGGAAGCGTATTACAGACTTGCTTTGTCAATTACAGAAAGCTCCGCGGGTCCTGACCATCCGGAAATTGCCAATGATCTTAACGGCCTTTTTAATTTATACTGTGATCAGGATAAGCTTAGCGATGCAGAGCAATTGCTTTTAAGGATGATAAGGATAGATGAAGGAGCATTTGGGAAAGATGGCAGGAGTTACATACTTGATTGCCTAAAATTGGCCCGCCTGAAACAAGACCAGGCAAAGTATGCGGAAGCAGATTCTATTTATCAAGATATAGTAGGAGGTCTACAGGATACGCTTGGGGCTAAGAGCCTAAATACGGCTTCTTGTTACTATGGCATAGCGGAGCTTCGTTATGCCGAGAATAGATTGGCTGAAGCGGAGAACATGTTTAATAGGGCTTTAGCGATCTTGGAGAATAATTCTTATGCTAATCCATATGTGTTAGGGTCGTGTTTATTGGGCCGAGCCAGATTGTATAATGCACTCGGCAACAAATCGGCTTCTCTTAGGGATGCCTACAAAGCGTATTTAATTCGGAGAGATTCGGTAATGTCAATATTAGTGTGGAAATTGGTATATCCTTTTTTTCATTTATTTAGGCTGCTTTTTGTATCATGTTTTTGATGGTTTTTATTATTTCATTGTTTCTGTGCCATTTATGATTGAAATAGTTGAATAAAGC
>JAPLUR010000019.1 GCA_026397505.1 Candidatus Zixiibacteriota bacterium | reverse complement strand
TTGCGGATGTGACTATCAAGCGCTCTTAATTCCGGGCGGTTGATTTGGGAGGAATCGGCGGTTTTCTCTGCGGTGTCCGGCAGCGGCGGAAGCGGAGCCGTGTCGGTCGGAACGATTTCCTCGTCGGGCGGCAATCCGATTTGCCGGATCAATGACAGGGAAGCGTTTCTCCTGGTAGTCTCTTTCTCAGCCATAAGCCGCAGAGCTTTCTGATAGGCGAGATCGGCATCAAGAATATCGACCGAATCGGCCAACCCGGCCGCATGCAGGTTGCGGACATCAGTGGCGATGATCCCGATTCGTTCCAGCGAGGCTCCGGCCGAACCGACCAGCGACTGAGAAAGTAGCAGGCTCAAATATGCTTTGCGGGACTGATAAGCGGCGTTAAGCCGTTCCGATTCGAGATTCAAGGTTCTGAACTGCATATTTTCTTGCTGGATTCCGATCTGATGGGAAATTTTTCCGCCGGTGAAAAGGGGAATCTGCAGTTTCAAATCAGCCTGATAGTTTTCGTGGGAGCCAAGTTCCATTTTCTTGAAGCCGAATTGGACCGACTGCAAATCATCAACATAAAACGAGGCGGCATTCAGCGAGAGAGTGGGATAGCGGAGCGAACGGGCGGAATTGTAATCATACATGGCGGAGGCAGAATCATGAACGGAAATTTTGACCTCATACGAATGTTCCTGCGCCAGTCTGATAGTTTCGGCCAGCGATAGCCTCACCTCGCCCCTGGCCTGAGGACAGAAGAGAAGGACTATCAAAGTTAAGACAATAGCGAATGGTTTATTATCTGGCTTTAAGGCCGTACAAAAAGAGGTCGACCACCTCTTTCTGACGTTTTTCGCGGAAATCTTTTTCATCTTTTATCTCCAGAACAGAGTTTATAACCGGTGAGGCCAGCAGGTAATAAAGGTTCATGCCGATAAACGACACCATCGCCTGCGTGCTGTCAATTTCACGGAATAAGCCTTTTTCCTTTCCCTCGTCAATGATACCGAGCAAGGTCTTATTCAATCCTTTGGCCGACATTATCCTGGTGAAGGTATCACGGACTCTTTCGCCGCCGGAGGCCAGTTCGCGGAGGAAGATAGGGGCAAAGCTCCGGCGCTGGCGAAACATGAGATTGAAGAAACCGGCCATATTGTAAAGGAAAGAATCGATATTGTGATCGCCGGGGATATTCAACTCGAGGAAATTGCCAATCTGTGTCAGATGATCCTCAATTACCTTCTGGTAAAGTTCATCTTTGGAATGAAAGTGATAATAGATCATCGCCTTGTTGATTCCGGCCCGGCGGGCGATCTGTTCGACCCGGGCGCCATACAGGCCGTTTTCGGCGAATTCCTCACGCGCCGCCTCGAGGATTTTGCGTGCGGTTTCGGATCGGTTGGCAGTAATAGAATCCATATTATAACTAACCGTTTAGTTTAACTAACTGGTTATATAATAAAAAAATAGGATTGTCAAGGATTTTTCAATTTTTGTCAAGTCGTTGATTTGTAGTTCTTTAAATCCGAAATCGGATTGATATTTAAGGCAAAAAAAGAGGCGTCCCGGATTAGCCGGGACGCCCTAGCATTGGACAATTCGGCTATTCTCCTTCCTTATAACCCTCGGCCAAAGCGAATTCTACTTTATAAGTTACCCAGACCGATACTGGCTTTTCTTTCTGCTTGGCCGGGGTATATTCGCATTTTCTAGCCGCTTCCAACGCCGCTTCTTCGAAATCATAACCCATGGCACTACATTTAAGGGCTTTGGCTTCGATCACCTTACCATTTTCATCGACCAGGGCCTTAATCCAGACTATCCCTTCGATTTTATTTGCATTGGCGGAATCCGGGTAAGCCGGGGTTGCTTCAAAAACCATGACAGGCGGCGAATCAACCGCCACAAAGTCATTCTCGCCGCGGTATTTCTTATCTCTGGCATCAGTGGAATTAATAAAAAGGCAGAGAAAGAGTAATGGGAAGGCGTAGAACGCGATTGATTTGATTCGCATACAACCTCCCACGTTTGAAGTTTAAAAACTCCCGATGGGATGTCTTTCGCGAGGAATCTCTATAATCAATATCGCAAAATTATTGTTTTTGTCAAGCGCAATCTTATGCATACCTCTGAGTAAATTCTGTCAGGGACTTTATGTTATTTGATAAAGAGGCATAACCTTCATTTAAAGTCAAGCGGGTATTCCCGTTAATCTTATTTATCCAAAACCAAATCTACACAGAGGAATTTACACTATTCCAAAAGGAATTTATAGAACGCCCCCTGCTCCCATGTTAATTATTTGCAATTCAAAGCGTTATGCCTCAGAATTCCAATTAAACAATCATCCCATCAGTCTCAGCAGAGTGCCGAGGGTTTCAATAAGGAAGCTGCGAATCAATGAATCGGCGATTAGTTATCCGAACTCCCTAATTTTATATCCCCCGATTCCCACCCAAGCTGCCGACAAATCCTGGACCCGGCGACCAGCCGATGCACATTCTTCTCTGCTGCAACCATGGTTTGAGAGTACGAGATTAAATAATCACCCTCGTTTTGGAAAAAGAACTTGACACTGGCCGGCTGCCGATTTATCTTCCGTTCGGGAAAGACTCATCCGATACGACATCCGGTTTACAGCAACGATGGAGGTCTCTATCTTCTCGCATAGTTGTGACGCACGGATTTTGCATACACCTCGCGGTCCCCCGCGCATCGGAAATGGAATGCTCCCTTCGGAGTATTCTTTATTAAAATGATAACTACGGATATGGCCCTTATCAGAAGGAGCGTATAATGGCCAATGAAGAAATCATGAAAGCGCTGGAAGAAAGCGGTCTGCGATTCAGACTTACATCCGCCGAACAGATGGGAATTGACACCGGCATTGTGGCCTGTCAGGTCGGAACGCCCCAGACAGGCGGCTGTACCAGTTGTCAATATGGATGTATGTCCACGGGATGTGACCAGGTTTGGTGCGCGGCTGATGGATGCTACAATACTTGCAGTGCGGGTCGCTGTACTTCCGCTCATGGATGTTATAATTGGTTTGCCGCATTTAAACCTACGTAAGTGGTGGCCAATGGTAAACGGTACGCCGGCTAACGGCGTACCGTATAAACTATAACCAGCCGATTCCAAGGAGTTCAAATAATGGATTATGTGGGAAATGAAATCTATGTTGTGGCTCCCTCGGTGCGTCTTCGAAATGAGGGAAAATATGTAATCGTCGCATTCCCCGGCCCTGCTGCGACACCGTTCATCCGTTTAGACCCGATAGAGACAGTAGTGACGACTCTATTCGATGGAAAAAGAACCTGTGATGAGGTAGCCGAAATAAGCTCGGTCATGGTGTACGATGAAACCGCTGACCGGAGAGACGAAGCCAAAACCATGCTCCAAAGAGTACTCCAGAAATATTCCCAGCCGCAGGGGGGTGTCGAAACACCTCTCTTGATTCCGTTGTCGACCTTGAATCAGAAACAACGCAACCAAATTCCCTATTACCGGACGACCGATTACATCATAAAAACGGAAAACTATCGCCCCAATGACACCCAATTATCGTTCCCCCTTAGCGTTCTGTGGCTTCTGACTAACGAGTGCCAGACCAACTGCCAGTACTGTTACATGGAAAAGCAACCTGTCACCAGGGAGAACCTATTACCCTTCGAAAGGGTTAAGGAAATCGCCGAGGAAGCTTCCCAAGGCGGCATGATGGCTATCTACGTTTCAGGCGGGGATGTCCTTTGCTACCCGCATTTATTGGATTTTCTCGGATTGATGAGTGAATATGAATACCAGCCGACCGTGCTGGCCACCAAGTCCTATGTTTCCCTTGAGACGGCCCGGCGCCTCCTTGAATATAGATATGTGAAAGGCATTCAATTCAGTATAGATTCAACCGTCCCCGAAATCGCCGATTTTCTTGTGCAGTGCCCGGGATTTGTCGAAAGAACTATGACCTCGATTCGCAATTGCCAGGAAGCGGGATTTAAGACCATTGAAGCGAAATGTGTCATTACACCATATAATCTACCTGCGATTCCTAAGCTTTATCGTGATTTAAAGGCCATGGGGCTGTCCGAGATTCGCCTGGCAACCTATTGCAAGAGCGGTTATCATCACAGCGACAGATTATTTAATCATCCGGAGGATTACCATTGGCTCGACAAGCAGATCATCAAGTTAAATGCGGAGTTTCCGGCCGATAAAATCTTCTATCAGAACGGCGCCCCTCAAGTCATGCCAAGACCAAAGGAGGAAGTCGGGGAGACTTGGAAGAGAAGAAGCGCTTGTACGGCGGGCCGGTCGAATCTTACAATTTGCGCCAACGGCAGGGTAGTGGCCTGCGAGCAAATGCCGGAGCGGGAAGGAGATTATCTGGGCGATTTGCGGACGCAATCCATATTGGATATCTGGCATAGCAAAAAGGTGGATGAATATCTGCTGCACCCTTCGCGGGAGAGCTTCAAAGGCACCGCCTGTTTTGAATGCGAAGAGTTCGACGAGTGTCAATCCTCCTATGGGCAATGCGTCAGAGATTGTGTCGTTCATTATGGTACCCGATGGTGCCCGTCGCCCATATGCCCCCGGGCGCCCGAAAAGTATATGAGAACGATGTAGCGCCGAGCGGAACAATGGCTTATATTATATATTATTAGAATGAGAGCAATGATTCAATCATTATGGCAGCGCGCCTTTCAGCCGTTGTCTTACCTCTGGCGGCTGCGAAGCGTGGTCCGACGCTATCGCCGGCATCTCATCGGCCTTGGATTGCTGGGTACCGCCGCCTCACTGCAGCCGATGATTACACCTCAGGTCACCCGGGAGATTATCGATGTGGCCTATCCTGCTCGGGATTTCCACTTATTCTTCTTGCTCACGGCCTTCATTGTCGGGCTGAATCTCATCACCGCGGTTATCGAGTCGCTGGCCACTTATCTTTCAACGTATGTCAATAATCTGATCACTTTCAGAATCCGCATGAAAGTTTTCCATGCCTTGAACCGGGTGCCGGTATCTTATGTCGAATCGCATCACTCGGGGATGTTTCTGGAACGGATCGCCGGCGATGCCGACCAGACTTCGGGGATGCTTTCCGCCATCGTTCCCCAAGTAATCTCGCTTCTTTTGACGACGGTGTTGACACTGGTGATGATGGCGAATATCAGTTCCCTTGTGACTGTGCTGGTTTTGGCCATCATACCCCTTTATTACGTGACCAGCAGTATTCTGGCACTTAAGCTGCGCGTGTGGCAGCAACGGATGAGAATGAAGGATGAGCAATTAACCACCGGCGCCATCGAGGCGATCCAGGGTGTGCCGACGGCGAGAATTTTTGGAATCGGCAACTGGCTTAGGAAACTGTACACCGGATTGCTCCGCGACAAAATCAAAATGTCTTTCGGCATCTGGCGCGTCCAACTGATTTACGGCCGCATGAGTTGGGCGGTGTCATATTTCTGGGGGATTCTGCTTACTTTCGGCGGCTGGTATCTTGTTTTTCAGGATCGGCTGACGCTTGGTGATGCGGTCGCACTGGGCATGTATATACCTCTTTTGTTGCGTCCGGCGCAGCAGTTGCTCGGCCTGTACCAATCCCTAATTGCCTCTTCTGTCCCGGCCCAGCGCGTGACCGAGGTTTTGGACGAGGCGCGGAAGACAAACATGGTGTCGGCCCATGACGGTTTCCGACTTACGGAAGGTGTGCGGCTTCAAGGCGTCAGATTCGCTTATCGCGATAATGCCTGGTGCCTGAACAATATTTCGCTCGATCTCAAATTCGGCGAAACAGTCGTGATTGTCGGCGCCACCGGAAGCGGTAAAACTACCCTCATGCGGCTCCTCGCCGGCATGTTTGATACCTACGAGGGAGATATTCTGGCCGATGGCATCCCTCTTTCAAGTATCAGAACCTCCTCGTATCAGGCCAATGTCGCCATGGTAATGGCCGATAATTTCTTCTTCAGCGGCTCAATCATGGAAAATATGCGCATGGCCGGTCCGAATATCGATCAATCCCAGGTAAGAGAGACGGCGAAAATCCTTGCGCTTGATAAATGGCTGGAATCGCTCCCCAACGGCTACGATACTCGGCTGGGAGTCGGTGGTATTCGTCTCTCCTCAGGACAGACCCAGAAAATCGCCGTCCTGCGAGCCCTCTTGAAAAAACCGCGCTTGCTCCTGCTGGATGAACTCACCTCCGCTATGGATGTCGAATCGGAACGCCGCATCCTTGACGGCTTGCAGGTACTTCGACCGGCCGCCAACATGACCATCCTGACCACGCACCGGCTGGCGCTGACCCGCGAGCCATGGGTAAATAAGATTGTCGTGCTGGATGATGGTGCTATCGTGGAACAGGGGTCGATTGATGAGTTATATGTTCGCAACGGCGAGTACCGCCGCCTGATGGAGTTGGCCGGACTTGGGCGGTTGAATTGACCGGGACATAGCCTGCTCTTAGACTATCCGAATCATTCTAATCCTGATCAATTGCAATGCCGCTCCTGATGGGATGTCTTTCGCGAGGAATCTCTACCATTAATATCACAAAATTATTGTTTTTGTCAAGCGCAATCTTGTGCATACGACTGGGGATTATGTCAACAAGTGGGTCTGGCTGGTTATAGGGTCGCATAATTCCTATCGATTGTCTGGACTAAAGGCTAACCGGAAAATATTGACAAGGAGCCCGCAAGCTATTGACTCGCGGGCTCATCACAACTGGTTTCAGGCTCCAAATGCGTGCTGAACAAACTCCTTATCCGACCGTGCGATACTGTTTCCGACAGCAGCAACGAATAATAAGAATCAAGATGAGCAAGAGAAGCAGTAATATCAGGGCGAATATTAGACGCAGCAGCCAGCAAGGCAAACATCCTTCCTCGGTCGGTCGTGGAGGAATCTTGCTTCCGACATATTTGGTTAACAAGGCCTCTCTGGTTACGCTCTCACCCCGGTCAGTCACTCCCATACTTCTGATGAGAAACGTATAAACGCCTTTCTGCGAAGTTTTAGTAAAATCAAGCCCAAAGGTGGCGTCATGATTATTACCGTCATTGTGCTGCCCGTCATCATAAAGGAGTTCGGAAACGGAAGAACCATCAGGTTTTGTCACGGTCGCAGTAACGGTAGCCTCAGGATTGGGCCACCAGGCTTCGGAAGTCTGAGCGATGATATGTATGGGCTGTCCTTCCAGAACTTCACCGGGAGTAAGGGATGCCTGCAACCGATAGTCGGAACCGACCGAGGCCATGACGGCTATCGGTATGCTGTTGGGCATCGAAGCTGTCACGTTGAGAGATGTCAATTCGCTCACCATTCTTTCGGGCACGGGTTGCAGGTAGACTTTCCAGGTGCCGGCGTAACAGTCGGACATATTTCTTGGCGGGAATTTGACTCGAACGAGTTTGCAATTGCCCCATGATTTGACATGCACGCTGATTCCACCTATGGCCGCTCCCGATTCCATGATTTGACCGGTAGGGTCCTGGAGCATGACACGGAATTCCATCCCTTTGATGCGGAAGAGGTCGCTGACCGCAAGAAAATCGGCACTCCGATCTGACGTTACAATGTCAATTGTCGTTACCAAAATTGGTGACGGTGATGGCGCCAGCACATAAAGGGGATCGAGCACAATCTGTTGCCCGGTAGCCGCTGCGAAGACTTTGAAGTAAAAAGCCTCGAGAGCATAGCGATTCTCGCCGGAAAGTGATTCGAAAACCTGAAAGAAAGCGCCATTGTGCTCGGAGATCTCCTGGAACTTGGAAACCTCAATTCCCTCGATAGCGTAAGGATCGGTTTCCAATGGATCGCCAATACCGACACAGTAAATTCGGAGGTTTGGGTTGGCCGTAAAGATGGGATCTTTGACATCGGCGATCCAGGGAGCGACATTCTCCTTGCCGTCGGTTAGAAGAATCATGGCGGAGGCATTTGCCGCCGGGCTGGAGCTGTACTGGGCGGCGGCGGTCTGCATGGCCCCGCCGATGCAGGTGCTTCCATCCGGCAATAGTTCCCCGGTTATATCGTTCAGGAGAGTCTGAGCCGCGGCCCGATTGGTTGAAATCGCCGCCAGCGGGATAGGCGTAGAGTTGTTCTGGTTATACTTGGTTATTCCAAGCCAGTCCCAGGTATCACGGACCAGATTGGAATAGAGAGTACCGGCCATACTGGCGGCCTCAATTTTCCGAACATCTCCGGCCTTGCCATCCATGCTCCCCGAACGGTCCGTGACAAGCATGGTGGATAGTGGGATCGGATCGGTGCCCATGCCGTGCAGATTAACTGTATGTGAAGTAGGCGGTTCCTCATTGGTGTTGTCGATGACCAAAACGACATCCTTATTTCCGGTCGTGGTCGGATGATAAGTCATTTCATAGAGTTGGAAGGAGCCCGGGGCGATCGGTCCTTTAGGTCCCAGGTCGAGCGTGAATTCACTTACATCCGGGTCGGCCGGGTCCTGCAGAGCAATATCGAAAGTCAGGGGTGCGTCGCCATCATTGCCGATCTTTATCGCCTGGTGAAACGAGTAATCGATTTCGACTTCACCATAATCGATATCGGTGGTATACAGATGCAGTCTCGGTACCGGATGGTGACCCAGCGCTTGCAGTTGCACTGTTTTGGAATCGCTATATCCCCCGCCGTAATCAGCCACAACCCGAATCTCACCCGTATAAGTTGCTTCGGCGGTAACGGTTGCTCTGATGGCAAGATTCTTTGATGAGGAGCCATTGATATTGCCGACCGCGCTGCCGCTGGGAAATGAGAAAACGCCGCCGGCATCATCGATCATGGTGACGGTGACAGTCATTGCAGCATCACCGGTGTTCTCGATATTGAGATTCTTAGTAACCTGATTGCCGGGCGGCGGCAATGTCCAGTCGGCCGAACCGACGTCAAAAGTGGACGGGACCGATAATTCTCCCCGCGGCACATGAGCCATCGCGGTAAACGAGAGCTGACGAGAATAAGCCACACTGTTGCAGGTGTAGTTGACCGTTATGAAGGCAGAATAAGGCGTGCTATTAATTAATCCCCCAGGGGCGCAGAATCTCACTTTGAATGTAAAACTTGCCCCCGGATCGAGAGTCCCCGGAATTCCGCTGAGATCGAGTTGGAAGGCCGGATGACCCGAGATAATCCCCCCGATACTAAACGACATATTACCGTTGTTCTTGAAAGTAGCGGTTTTCCAGGCGCTGCAATTACCCGTATTGACATCGTCGAAATCACTGGAACCTACGGTTAAGTCTCCCGAGCAATTGGGCGGGCCGGACCAATATTCCACGCAGTAATCCCCGCCCCATTGAGCCGACGGCTCAAGACGATAAGTTCCTGCGTCAATCTCAGCATCAAAAACCCAATTAATAACGGGGTCACCCATATCCCAACTGTAGGCCTCGGTCCAATCTGTTTTGCGAATGATGAAAAAACCGCTGCGTCCGCCGCCGCAACTCTTGTCGATGTTGAATGCGGTAAGGTGAACCTTTTGTTTGAATTGCAGAGTGAAATCGGTATAGCAAACACAGTCGCCCGAAGGGGGCAGACCGCCAAGACACGCCTCGGCGGGGTGTGGTTGGGTGCAATTCATACAATCCTTTATGGCGCATGCGACAGCATCGTAACCGGATGCCTCCGGTGTTAATGCCAGCAGCAGGGTCGTTACCGAAAGCCCCATAAAACAAATCAGGGAAATCGTTTTCAGGTAATGACGTAATATTGATGGATTCATAATTATTCCCCCAAAAACAGGTTGAGGACTCAATTAGTTTTATAGTTGACAGATTATCAATTTATGGAAAAACCTCCTTTCCCGACCCTGCGAGGATAATCAGGCCGCATAATGGTATCCCAGTCGCGGCAAGATAACAGCCGATAGAATTCCTGAAACGCGAGCGTTCAAGATACTCCATTTCCAATTTAGTTGCCCGGTCAAACAATAGCATCAATCTGCAATAGCAGGACTGATTCTATTGAGCAATTAATATCCTTAACGGCGATGTCCCCGGTTTGACAGAAGGCTGTCAACCGTCGAGAATATCTTAACTGATGCTTTTGGATTATGCAAGCGGAAAATCAAGGTAGGCCGATAAGTTTTCAATTAACGTGCACAAGGTATGCCGCCATGGTCCAGCGGTAAAACCGCCATATCGGCAAGGTGTAAAACACCTCGGTGGACAGCATTATCAGGTTGATGCGGCAAGCGGAAAATGAGCAAATAGGATGGATTTCTGCTCTTGGAAACGGGCTCTTTTCAAACTCTTACCAGTTTCCGGTAGCGGTTGCGGCGGTTTTCGAGAAGTCTGCCGCCGGTTTCTTTCCGCCGCCACTCTTCATATTCCTCGAAATTCCCCTCGAACCAGCGAACTTTCCCCTCACCCTCGAAAACCAGCACATGAGTGCAGACACGGTTGAGGAAAAAGCGGTCGTGGCTTATGACCAGAGCGCAGCCGCCGAAATTCATAATCGCTTCCTCCAGCATCCGGAGTGTGTTGACGTCAAGGTCGTTGGTTGGCTCATCGAGCAGGAGGACATTGCCGCCGACTTTGAGAACTTTGGCCAGATGCAACCGGTTACGCTCGCCGCCGGAAAGTTGGCCCGCCATTTTCTGCTGGTCAGGTCCTTTAAAACCGAACCGCGCAAGGTATTGCCGCACCGGGACAGCACGTTTCCCCAGAAAAATTTCATCAGCGCCACCGCTGACCTCATCGAGAAGTGAGACATCTCTGCCAAGGGTTTCCCGCCCCTGGTCAACATAAGCGAATTTTACCGTTGTGCCGATCTTGACCTCGCCGATATCCGGTTTTTCCTCGCCGGTAATCATCCGGAAAAGCGTGGTTTTGCCGGTCCCGTTGGGGCCGATTACGCCGACTATGGCCGAGCGGGGAATATTGAAAGTCAGATCGCTGAAAAGGAGCATATCACCGAATTGCTTGGAGACATCTTTGAATTCAATCACCTGCGCGCCCAATTCCGGGCCGGGGGCAATCTGGATGACGGCGTTATCCTCTTTGGCGGCCGCTTTCTCGCGGGCCACCAGTTGTTCATATTGCAGAAGGCGGGCGTGAGAAAGCTCGTGCCGTTCCTTGTTGCTCATCTTTATCCAGGCCAGTTCATGTTCCAGAGCCCTGGCGCGGGGCGAGTTTTTTTTCTCATCGGCGGCCAGTTTGGAGAGTTTCTGCTCCAGCCAGGAGGAGTAATTCCCCTCGTAGGGGATACCACGGCCGCTTTCCAGTTCCAGAATCCACTTGGTGATATTGTCGAGGAAATAGCGGTCGTGGGTGACTATGATAACGGTCCCCGGATAATCGCGCAGTTGCGATTCCAGCCAGTCAACTGTTTCGGCATCAAGGTGGTTGGTCGGCTCATCGAGCAGTAGTAGATCGGGTTGTTCCAGAAGCGCCTTGCAGAGAGCGACGCGCCTTTTTTCGCCGCCGCTCAAGGTGCCGACAATGCGGTCATCATCGGGAAGACAGAGCGCATCACCGGCCAGAGCCAGTTTCTGGTCGAGATTCCAGGCATCGGAGCTGTCCAGCTTATCCTGAAGTTCGCCCATCCGGTCCATCGCCTTCTGCATCTCATCATCGGATAGCGGTTCGGCCATTTTGTCGGTGAGGTCATTGTATTCCTGCAGAAGCGCCATCTGCCCGGCGAATGCCTGCTCGAGAGTCTGGCGGACCGTAAGGCCATGATCCAGAGACGGTTCCTGCTCGACAATACCGGCGCGGTAATCGCCCAGGATTTCGGCTTTTCCCTGGAATTCATCATCGAGGCCGGCCATGATATGGAGCACGGTTGATTTGCCCGAGCCGTTTTCGCCGACAATGCCGATTTTGGCGCCGGGGTAGAAAGAAAGGTAGATATCTTTTAAGACCTGTTTTTGCCCGTAGAATTTATTCAATCCGAGCATGGTGAAGATGAATTGCTCCGCCATCGCCGGCAGCTCCTTTCGAAGAGTTTTATCAATTTTGCGACAGGGGAAAATACGGAATCGGCCGCCGCCGTTCAAGTGGAATTATCGGTATTATCGGGCACTCAAGATGCAGTATCTTCGGCGCATAAAGGAAGATATTTTGGAGATGATCAATATGCCGGCGATATCAAACCTGAAATTATTTTCAACAGCTTCCTCAGGTCCTCCGGGGTAAGGGGCGTGCCGTCGCGGTTTATGTCTGACGCCGCAACCTGCCCGGCTACGTTGACCGTAAACGCTCCCAAACCATGCAAGAAATAATTAGTATAGACCACCGCATCGCCGGGGTCATAGTATACTCCGTTCAGATTAATATCGCCCCCGGTATTTGGAGCAGAATCGGAACAGACCATATCGGCGCCGCCATTTTTGAGATTAATGAGCCGAACGGGATTTAAAAATTGTCCCGCACCAAGGCATTCCTCGGGGGCTCCGAAATAGGTCGGCAATGTTGAAACAGGCTGAGCAATATCCAGATTATCGGGAGAATATACATTTTTGGAAATTCCGGTTGTATCTGATGTACCATCGATAAATAGGATGTTATCGCTGCATCCTTTCCAGATAAAATTGACCGGGAAGAAATTACAGGCGAAAGTGCGGTCGATAGTACTATAGAAATTCAAATAAAAAAGAGCGGTTCCATTGGGAATAGGGAGGCTTGTCGGAAGATGGGCGCCGTCCTCAAGGTTGGCGATACCAAAAATGCTGACGGTGCGAAACCGATTGGGGATTTCTCCCGAAGTTACAGTGTCCATTGAATAGCTGAAATACTCCCATTCAAAGGCGCCGGGAATATTGAAAATCTCGCCGGGTGTTATTTCATAGAGAGTCAGCATTTCGGGGTTGTAGGCGATGCGGAAAGAGAAGCGGTCGATATTCCCCGTGCCGGAAGTTTTGGTGACCGGAATAGATAATTCCTGCCCCTGGATACTGTTGCTAAGCTTGCCGATTTCAAATTGAAATTGTGCCGAGGCCGGTATGAAGAAAATTATGATGCCCAGGAAAACGGCGACGATAAACAGCGCTGATCTGGCGGCCCGAAAATCAGGGGACATTTGTTCCTCCACAGTCAAGGTTAGTGGCGATGATTCAGTCCCTTAGCAAGGTGGAATATCGTTCACTTTCTCAAAAAGGTATCAAGTGCAGACCTTTATGTCTACAATATACTGCCGGAAGTCGATTTTGGCAAGAGAATTTTGCTGTGGCACGGCAGAGCTCCCGATCTGCGGGTTTTCGTCCGGGCAAGACGGCAGACGTGGACCCGCCAGGCGCGGGCCGGGCACAATATTTGGGTTCGTTTTTCAAAATCCGGCACCTCTTAAAACCA
>JAPLUR010000018.1 GCA_026397505.1 Candidatus Zixiibacteriota bacterium | reverse complement strand
AGTTCTCGCTGTTATCCGTGATCGTTACATAGGGATCGGTCGACGATAACGTCGTTACCACTTCCAGGGCATCGTCCGGACCAACATTAATCAGACCAACCCCAAGCTTGACCGCCTCGCCGTTATTCAACAGCCCGTCACCATTACCCAACTCATCATTTACCGCACTGCTCTGATACAGCAAATAAGGACCAGCGGGAGGCGTAACCGGAATGGTCGTAATATAGGGTGTTGCGTTCCGCACCGTCACTGTCAGCGTGATATCTTCACCGATGGGAAGCGACATATCGGTGGGAATATGGGCGATTCCATTCGCATCGGTATAAGCCGAACCATAAATGATTCCGTCGCGATAGAAGGTGCACTGTGCTCCCGGCATACCGGCCACTTCCACTATAAACTCCGGCAATCCATAAATTACCGCGCC
The DNA here is from genome assembly GCA_026397505.1 of Candidatus Zixiibacteriota bacterium. Lineage (NCBI taxonomy): Bacteria > Pseudomonadati > Candidatus Zixiibacteriota > Candidatus Zixiibacteriota bacterium. The sequence continues at coordinate 2,662 of JAPLUR010000018.1, read as the reverse complement.
GGCATGATTGACCGTGAGAGCAAAAGGAGTATTGGTACGGAACACGACGGACGGATCGCCAAAGATATGCCAGGTATCATACATCTCTACACCGTCCGCGGCATTTATATCGATCATCTTGCAGGAGGCATTGTAACACAATCCGCCTACGGTAGTGGATAACTCTCTTCTAATCAGATGGGCGGCCTCGTCCTGGGCATCCATAGGAGGATTCCAGGATTGATTTATCGATGACATATAAGTGGCGATGGCCCCGGTAGGTTGTCCATTATGCTGGGCGCGCAGCCAGGCTTCGGCAAAGCAGGTGGTACCGGCGAAATTGCCGTTCACGCAGGCGACACTAAAAATAAACGGCAGCAGATTATCGTTGGTCAAAGCATTTACATTGGAATTTGAGAAACCGGTCGTCGACCATGCTGTTGTGCTGCCATGGCCCGTGTAGTTGACAATTCCTCTTCCGCTATTGAGCGCCGCACTTACTTGAGCCGCCGTGCCCGAGGGGTCGTAGATCTGATCCACCAGCGTGTAAGTATATGCCAAAAGAGTATCTCGAATCTTATTCATATGAACATTATCGTACTCTCCGCCGTTATGTCCCGGCCCCTCTGCGGAAGCAACTCCGGTTCCCTGGTGAAGCCAAGCGCCTGAGAGCGGCACTTTCTCATAGTCGATTGTACGTGTGACCTGTGTCTGGGCTTCGGTGGCATTCTGGGCAGAGAATCTACCGACAAAAATATCCGGATAATCATCTGTCCCGGCGACTTTGGCATAGCTCGGGTCGGACGACCCGCCCGAGGCCGTCGGCGTTGCTACCTGGGCGGCATCTCCCACCAGAAGCACCCAGGCCAGATTGGTAGTATCGTAGAAATGTTGTATGAAATTCTTGATTTGCGTGCTGGTGTTGCCGATCACGGATATATCGATGACAGTAGTCTTTATTCCCTTTTGCCGTTTCCATTCCACCAGCGGTTCCATAGTCTGATGAAACGGCTGATAGGTGATTATAAGCATATCACCCGATTCCTGCAGCGGCACATATTTCCCCTTGACCTGACCGTAATTTATAAAGCGGCTATCATAGATAATATCAAAATCCCGTACCAAGCGAAGGGCATTTCCATTTCTTATCATGATATTTCTTTCGCTCCGCCCGGTCGTCACGACATCAACTGTCACCGATTTGTAAACCCGCAGCGTTCTCAGCGCGGGATTATAGCGAAAAGGATTAAGCTCGATCACCGTGCCGCGATAATCGCGAAGAATATACGGCTCGCGTAATGCCACCACTTCGGATGGAAACCACTGATTAGAATTATAAACGGAGGAAAAAGAATATGGTACGTCCTTCGGATCCACCGTGCGCAAAAGATTCCCTTTCGAGGGAGCCACTGGCGTTTCCGGGAAATCGACATAATCCTCCGCAAGTAGTTTAACCATCACTTCGGCATCGTCCGGTACGATTATGCTGCGACACAGATGAGGCAGATCCGGATTGCCGGCCTGCAAAAGATTACCCTCCCCCGAACAGGTAATTTGAAAATAATTATCGCCATTTATATCGAGCCGTTCTTTATCAAAGGACCCAATCTCGAAACGCACTACTGTATGCAAGTCATTCGACTCAATTACTGTGACGTTTGCAGTGCCGCCGGAGTTGAGCATCACTCTTTCGGCCCGGCCAAATGAAAAGGCCGATAGAATAAGAAGGCAGGTTAGAAGTAATCTTGCGCGCATGAAGCCTCTCTCCCTATAGATTATGACTAATAATTTGCGATTCCCTATAGCAACTATTTACAATCCTGTTCCTCTCGTAAATCTAATCGATTCTCATCTGATCGCATTTTGAAAGATTTACTCATACTCAATCAGGCCGGTGGGTCAGCCGGAAGCTAACCCACCGGTTATCATTTAGTTCATCTACGGGCAGAGTGGTATGGGCCCGCTTTTATAAAGGAAATTTATGAGGTAAGTAATATCGCGGATATTCACCTGACCGTTGCCATCGGCATCACCGGCCTCCACCGGATTCGGCGCCGGACCGCCCTTATACAGACAATTTATCAAATAAGTGATATCCATGATATTCACCACGCCGTCACCGTTGGCGTTGCCGCAAATATACGGCGGCAGAACGGTCATCTGAACCGGCAAGATCACCTGCGGCGTCTCGGGATCATTCGACAATACCTTCAACTGACCATTATAAATACCCTCCGCCAGTTCGCCCGGCGTAACCCGCACCGTCACCGTATCCCAGCCAAAACCGGGAATCGACCCCGAACCCGGTTCAACCCACAGCCAGCTCGCCGCCGCCATCGAAATGGCCAGATTGTCGTGCATATACGAACCGTTGAAAACAACCTGTAAACCATCCGTCCCGTTACCGTTCTCAATCCCCAGGGTCGCTCCGCTTAAACCCTGGGCATCACTCCCCGGATTCATCACCCCATACTGCATCAAAATCTTACCATCGGGATATAAAATCACCTGAAACGACAACGAGCCCGTCCCGGTCGTAGAGTAATAATTGGGAACACCGTCATAACTCACGATAAAACGAGTGCCGACGGCATCATAATAATAGTAGATATGCCCGCCCTTGCGCGGATCCAGATCGTCCCACCACAACGAAATCATGTTGTTCGGCAGAGAATCATTGGGA
>JAPLUR010000017.1 GCA_026397505.1 Candidatus Zixiibacteriota bacterium | reverse complement strand
CAACCGTCTCAACTCCCTCAAACTCATCCTGATAACGTCCTCTCCGACCATAAACCTCCCCAACTTTTTGGGGAGCATTATAGCCTCTCAATAGGACATTTCTATCTTGCTCAAAGAGGACATTACTACTTTGCGGGAACAGGCATATCATAATGGTTGACAGATCAGACGGATTTATTTATAATTATTCATTCAATTAATCACTGTGGAGGAGAAAATGACGCCGCGGAAAAACCATATCTCTTATTTCCTGTTATTGACTTTGATCTTTCTATGCGCAGCAACCGCCGCCACCGCCAGCTACGAAGGGACGGTGGTCACCAAGAGAGGGCAAAAGTACGAAAAGGTTCAGTTTGATGTCAATTCCATTTATAAGGTGGTTATCATCAAGCTCAATGGGGAGAAGAAGAATATCAGTTTCGACCAGGTTGAGGCGATCTACGACCTGAACGACAACGACATTTCCTCCGAGGTTCTCAGTGGGTATAAAGAGCCGAGCCGGGAGACTTGGAAATCGGAGGGCGACCCCGCATTCAAGAGACTCAATCGGCGGCCCTGGGTTATGGGATTCCGTTTCGCGGGAGATTTCAGTATCCCCGCGGGCAGCTATTATGAGGGGATCACCTCCGGCATCGGGCTGGAAGGTGATTTCCTTGTTGCAGTCTCAAGGGAGGTTGCGATCAAGGGAACGATATCTAAAGCAGGGATGAAAGCGAGCAAAGATCTCCGGTTTTACAGTGATGACCCGAGTATTGAAATATTATCGCAAGAATTGAATTATGATGCTATGCGCTATTTGCTGGGAGTGCAATATTATGCCCGACCGCCGCAGCTGGCCGCGGGCAAGGGCTTATTCTATTCATATATTTCCCTGGGCGTTATCAGTCGAAAATTGTCGGGAAAAATCTATTTCCGGCAGGGCGGCGATCTTTACTATGGAGAACCGTCAGATACCGAGACCAAGTTTATGACCACATTCGGTATTGGTGGAACAATCCTCGTATCCAAGCATCTGGGTCTTGATTTCGGTGCGGAATTTGATGTTGTCTATCTCGGCTCCGACGATTACGGCAATATCGGCCGCGCTTATGTAATTGATTTTAAAGTCGGGTTGGTCGGTCTGTACTAGAAACTAATGGCGATTCTTGCATTGGAGGGTAATTGAATATGAAAAAGGCAAACAAGCTATGGCTGCCTCTTCTGGTGCTCTTACTGGCTATGGTCGTGAGCTGTTCCAGGCCGTATGTTATCACCGAGGAGCTTGCGGCGCCGTTCAATCGCGCGGCATCATGCAGTATCGGCGAGATAACTGATGCTCTCCCCTTTGATTTTGAGGCTGCCAAAAAGCCAACGGCGGAGAATATCGAGAAGTTTAAAGAATATCTGACCGAGGCGCTGCAGAACAAAGAAGTATTCGGTGAGGTTAATGCCAACCTTACCTCGGCGGAGTATGAGGTTACCGGTAGCATTCTGGATTATGAGAAAGGAAGCGGATTTCTGAGATTTTTATTCGGCGCATGGGCCGGCGGCTCCAAAGTGACGGTCTCTCTGCAACTGCTTAAGAAAGGCACAAAAAATGTTGTTTTCGGCGGGAATTTCACGGGGATGGTCAGCAGTTGGATGGAATCGGGCGATAAGATGTTCGAACATGTCGCCAAGAACTTTGCCGGAAAACTGAATAAAGAACTCGAGAATCTCGAAAAAGGAAAATAACGCGAATTCCGGGCGCTTAAAGTAGCATAGATTCTATATCGATAGTGTATAATGAAAAAATGCCGAAGGGGGGATTTGAACCCCCACGCCTTGTGGGCACTGCGCCCTGAACACAGCGTGTCTGCCAGTTTCACCACTTCGGCAAGTCAAAGTCCAATTATATAGTATATTTCTGTTGGAGGCAAGAGTATTTTGCTTTGGAGTGAAATTCTTATTGCAGTATCGGCCATTCGCAACTAATATATCTTCAATAAAAGGTATTGGGATTTATAGCCGTGCAAAGAATTCTAAGAAGATTTCTGGAAACAGACAAAACCGCCCTTTTTATTTTCTTTTTGGCATTAGCGATCAGACTCGCCTATCTGGCGATTCTTCTCCAGCATTCGCCTATTGACAAAATCGCATCCTCTCCTCCGGATACTCTAAGATATTTGCGATTGGCTGACGATTTTTGCAATTTTACGCTACATGATGAAAGCAGTCTATATATGGTCGGTTTTGGATACAGCTTCTTCTTATCAATATTATTCCTTCTTTCGGGTAAGGCTCTTCTTTTCACATTGGTATGTCAAATAGGGGTGGCTTCACTTTCTACAGTATTTATTTATAAAATCGGTCGCTTGATTTCGGGGCGCCGTCTTCTTGGAATAATTGCGGCGGGATTAAACAGCTTTTCGCCAACTGCGCTATCGCTTAATACATCATTTTTGTCAGAGACAATATTTTTTGCCTGCATAGTTCTTTCTATCTATATATATTTAAAGATTGTTACCAACCCATCGATAGGAAAATATATTCTCCTGGGCATTCTTGTCGCCTATGCAACTTTCACGCGTTCAGTGGGTCAATTCCTTCCACTAGTATTTGTTGCCGCCGCCATCACTACACCAGCCAAATATATTGCGCGACCTAAGAAGACCCTGATTCTTTCTGTCATTCTTTCGATGTCATTATCCTCTGCAATTATTACCGCCTGGGCGTTTCGGAATTATATGGTAAATGATAGCTTCGTAGTCGCGGGCACAGGTCCGGGCGCGGCAGCCATCTATTTAGGAACAAGAGTTGCGGCTGATCGCTCTGATACTCTGTCGGTGTTATACTTTAGAGATACTTTCGGCAAAGAGCTGGCCAATTGGCGAAAAGATAGTCTCAATTCTGGAAATGGGAATGAATGGTTTATAAAAAAGGTGAAGACTCTTTTCAATGAAGACCCATCATCTTTCATCCGATCTTTCATGTCAATTGTATGGGAAAATATGATGGCGTCTGATCAGCTTTCACGGCTTCGACTGCCGGAATTAAAGAAAAAAATTGTCTACTATACGCAATTGGGAGATATCTATAAATTTAATAAGATAATTTTTGGCCTTTCAATTTTCGGATTTATTCTTCTTCTAATCAATCGTAAAGTCTTTGCGGCGCTTTTTCTCTTGTTTCTATATATATATTTTGCTCTAATTTCGGGATTTACCTATTGGCAAGGATCCCGCATATTTTACCCGGCCCAGACCTCCTGGGCGTTATTTGTCGCATCTGCCATTTTCTATCCGATACGATACTGTAACCAGATTTTCATTCGAGTAAATTGGAAGGCAGTTGGCAACCGCCTATCAAGGATGATCAAGACTATTTTACTTCTGCCCAATTCCATTTTGAAGCTAAAGGACGAGCATTATAGGATTGCTCTCCTTATGTTTCCAATAATTGCGTTATCTGTATTTTCGACCACAATCTTTTTGTCATCTCACAGGAGCCCCGTTTATGTTGCCTTTGACGGCTCCGGAGACCACATATTTGATGGCCTTATCGTTCTTTCTCGCCCATATTATGAGCTAAACAGCGATCATACGCATACAATATTACTTGATTTCTATGCCAAAAAAGAAATTGAGAGGGATTATCGCATTTTCTTTCATCTATACCCTGAAAAGGGCGGGAATATGATAAATCTGGATTTCGAACCGGAACCCTCTGTGACACAGTGGAAACCATTTGAAATCGTGACACTGAAGCGGATTTTGGAAATGGAGCCGGGTACGTACGGAGCGCATTTGGGGTTTTTTGACAGTGAAAGCCGGCTTGATAGCGGCTATTCTTTCATGCTGGTGATTAGGTAATCCCAGAGAAGCTATAATTATAAAAAGGGAGCCTCTGTGGGCTCCCTTCTTCAATCGTGTCACTCAAAATCGCTTAATTCAAATACGCCCTTAGTGAGCGGCTTCGCGAGGCATGGCGCCGCCGGTGAAAGCAAACACTAAAGCGATGACAAGAAAGAAAGCAACATATATGGCGAGGGCCAAATTCTTGCGGCGAATTGCCTCAGATGAAAAGTCCATTTTCCTCCGTGCGAGCCATTTATCTCCAAGAAAGTAACTTTTTGTAACATCGCTGTCAACTACTGATTGATTTAAAGAAGTGCGAATTATATATTGCCGCCGGTAATCAAACATCTAAACCGGAATTCATTCGAATGGGATTTGCAGAACCGACAATAAAGGTCCGCCGAGATTTCAGGAGTCTTGCCGTTGTCTTTGTTTCCGCTCTGATTCTCAGGGCATTGTATTTGTATGCAATGTCCACACAGTTTGATGAGGGCCAGATTTGTCAATTAGTACCTGATTCCAGCAAGTATATTAGGGTCGCGCAGTATATGATAGGATCAGACACAACAGCCGAGACGGAACTGTTCCTGGTTGGCCCCGGCTTTCCCCTTTTCCTGGTCCCCTTTCTCAAGATATTCGGTGTCAATGGCTGGCCGATCCTCTTCATTCAAATAATTCTCAGCAGTTTATCTTGCAGTCTGATCTATTTGTTTGCGCTGATACTGCTGGAGGACCGAACAGCCGCGCTAACGGCAGGATTGCTTTCGGCGATTTATTTGACCTCGATTTCACTAAGTGCCGTTCTCCTGACAGAGACTCTTTTCATATTTCTCTTTCTCCTGTCCCTTAATCTATTTTTCAGGGGTCTGATTGTGGGAAATCGACGGGATTTCATCTGGTCGGGGATTGCCGGCGGCGTTTCGATCCTGGTTCGTTCCGTCTCCCAGTTCTTCTGGATATTATTCATGGTATTTGCCATTGTTTATTCGCGAAAAAGGATTCACGCGTGGAATGGGCCATTAATATGGCCGATGATAACCGCTGCGATAATGCTACTGTTCATTGCTGGATGGGGATTCCGAAACTATGCCAAACATCAGGTTTTCACTATTGCCGAGACAGGCCTGGGGGCGGCCAGGGTTTACCTGGTTCCGCGCGTTATATGCGACAGCAAGCCGGGCCAGGATTTGTTTAAAGTCAAAGATGAGATCGATAAACCGAGATCAATCGGTGAGCAGTCACAGACGATTAAGGATCGGCATGACGAATCAATTCAGATAATCCGGTCTGCCTTCATAGAAAGCCCCTCTCAATTCCTCATTACTTATTTCGATATTGTCTGGGAAAATGTGACCAGCGGGAGCCTTATCCATCCCAAGCAGCTCCCACAGTTTCAATCGGTCCTCCGCTATTATGAGAAATTTACATCTGGGGGCAACAATAGCAGCTTCGTAGTGATTCTCTCTGGAGTGGGGTTATTTATCCTCATCGTGCAGAGGAAGTTTGCGCCGGCAATGGTTTTTCTTTCGATATTATTGTACTTTGGGCTTCTGACAGGAGTGACCTACTGGCAAGGTTCGCGAGTTTTTTTTCCGGCCCAGGCAGCCTGGCCGATTTTGGCGGGGGTTGTTTTCTCTCGTCTTCGGGATTGGATAGTAATGACAGTTAGACTCACACGAACGAGACTAAATAAAAAGCCCGCAGGAAGCGGGCTTTGAGAAAACTGATGACATCATTTTAGTTCAAGTAGGCTCGGAGCGATCGGCTTCGCGAGGCATGGCGCAGCCGCCGGATCGCCTTCTCTTTAATCTGCCGAACCCGTTCGCGGGTCAGAGAATATCCAGCGACATTACGATCTCCAAATTCAACGAATGGACGAGCAGTTCCTCAACCGGCGCCGGCTGAAATTCAACTTCGATAATATCAATAAGCGAGTTATCCTCGGAGACCTAGAACGGGGCATCCAGCGACAGATGCGAGTTGGAGATTTTCAGTGTGTCAGAAACCTCCATCTCCGAAAGGTCCAATTCCCGGGCGATTTCATCGGGAGATGGTATCCGCCCGAGACCCTGTTCCAGAGAACTGGAAATCTTGCCGATTTTATGCAGGGTTCCGACCCGATTCAGAGGGAGTCGGACAATACGGCTCTGTTCGGCCAGAGCCTGCAGAATCGCCTGGCGTATCCACCAGACGGCATAACTGATAAACTTGAAACCCCGGGTTTCATCAAATCGTTTGGCCGCTTTGATGAGGCCAATGTTCCCCTCATTGATGAGATCGGCGAGTGACAGCCCCTGATTCTGATACTGTTTGGCAACCGAGACAACGAATCGCAGATTGGCCTTTGTTAATGCTTCG
>JAPLUR010000016.1 GCA_026397505.1 Candidatus Zixiibacteriota bacterium | reverse complement strand
ATGCTTTATTCAACTATTTCAATCATAAATGGCACAGAAACAATGAAATAATAAAAACCATCAAAAACATGATACAAAAAGCAGCCTAAATAAATGAAAAAAAGGATATACCAATTTCCACACTAATATTGACATTACCTTGGACGATTCAGGATGCCCCGCCGTGGCCAAGATCTATGCAGACCTTGAAGGCGTTCGCACACTCTATAATCGCTACGTTCAGTATGACGACAAAAAGTACAACGACATATTTCTGCTGCGGCCAAATGGAATGCGATATCATTTTTCCCCCCTGAAGATTATATAGGCCCTATTATTAGAAAGCAATGCTATTTTCTGGCCATCGGAACAATAAACTGGCGTCGTGCAGTTCTGGATGCCAGCCACCTCATCAAATATTGTCACTGACCCTGAATTGTAATTATAAGTGCCGGATCTATTAACAATATAGGATTCACCGTCATCGCAGCTTACTTCAAACAACACTTCGGCCTCCACAGGATTGAAGGACTCAAATAGGAGGCCACATACGAGCGTCTTTGGGGGCTTTTCCTTAATAATTGTGTCCAAAGCGATAGTCATGGAGTCGGCGAGGCGTATTATTAAGTCGTTAGTCATAACATGCGTCTTTTTCGTATTTATGGCGGGGGCAAGAGCTATATATGGTCGTGGCTTAAGGCCAATCCTTGTCGAATCCTGCATATCGGCACGCACCATATACAAGCCATCATTGCCCCAACTCAATATGTGATTGTCAGATGCTGAGGTCGTCTTATTGGAGGGTCCAAATTTACTCTGCGGAATAATGGCGCTTTTTCCCGCCACCTTTTTATCGGTATAATATACGTTCCCTTCTACCGTGCGCTCCGGTCCATAAACTTCTACTTCTTGTACGGCCGACATATTGGAATCGAGCGGGGTATTATCAACCAATACCCGTTCCTGGCCGGTGTTAATATCGACAATACTCAAGCGAACAATGGTTCTGTTTCCGCCCAGAAAGCGCTGATGCACAAAAATCTCATCATTGGACAACCATTCATATTTAAGTGGAAAGGTGTTTACCTTCCAGGCCTGCCGAGAATGGCCCAAAGTATCCGAGATCATTAAATAGCCATTATAGAAATAGGATATCTTAGTCCCGTCCGGCGACCATTTTATCGGCCACAAGAACGGCACCCAGTCGGCCGGGCCAATCTCCACCACTTTCTCAATCGTGTAATCCCCGGCACTGGCCGAACAGCCTATCAAACCCCAGCAGATACCCAGAAGCAGACCAATTATTATCAAACTGAAAAATCTCACGGTTTCCTCCTTGTAAGTTGTAAGCCCAAAATATGTTATATTTGACTGCAAATCACAAGCAACTACTCATAGGCCGTCCTTTCCCCCAAAGGTTTATAACACGCCCGTATGAAGGGCGGGTGTCCTGGCCAAAGCTCCGCTTTAATTACCCTACTATTAATATGCCCCAAGGATTAAAAATGTCAAGAATTATTTTGGAGATTTTCCAAACAGGAAGAAGAGGCAGTCTTTCATGATGGCACCATACACTTCTAACATGTGTCCAGAATCCACCTGCAATCTTCGAATATTGATTGCGAGCGATTGATTCTCAAACTAATGAGCGGCGGGTATAAGAACCGGCCGCCCATGGTAATTTAGACTGGCTTTCTCGAGTTTGAGGAACTCTCGTCTCAATTTGGCATCACGGAACCATCGTTCATGTGCGGACAGAAGGTTTTCCAGACTCCTTTCAGCGGCAGCACCAGGGATCCGGGCGGTAACGAATAATCGCCGAATTCCCCTTCCACGATACCGATACCCGGTTCATTGGTATATTTAAAGATCCCTTTGTATCGGCCATGACCGGTGCCACATAAAGGGCAATCGCGCGGATCGTCATATAACCAGATGCCGCGCATATAGGCGATAATCTGGGTGGTGTTATGACCGGAAACCCAGCCGAGAAATGGTCTCTGTCCATCGCCAGTGGTCCAGAAGACTCCGGCAAAGACACCTCTCGGTTCGCTGTTCTGATCCAGCCATTCGCCTTTGATAAATCCGCTGTCGCCGGCATTGCTGACCTTGATCCACTCGCCGATCATGATTCCCTCGGGACAGACACGGGGATAGATACGGCGCGCCTGCACCGCCACGGCATTCATGGAATCAACCACATAATAGGCACTCAATTTTTCCAGCTTGTCGAAGCTGAATTCCAGGCTGAGTGGCGGGGTCGTAAAGTGAAGTGTCGGTGCGATTACGTAGACTACACCCCGCTTGAGAAATATCAAACAGGCTATCCCATCAAAATCCCCGTTGGTAATCGAAATCCATTCCACCATGGCCGGACTGTTTCCGGGGAGCAGGGAATCCTGTCCTCGTTCAAAGCTGATTGCCCTGGTAATGGCAATATTGGCCACGCCATTTATGTAGAGAGAGCCGGACCAATCGGTAGTGATCGCGGGAAGAGTGCCACTGAGATTGAAAAGATGTCCCCAGAGGAAAGCGACCGCATAGATATCGTAGCTGGTATCAAACAGGCTGGGAGGATTGAAATCGGCAGAAAGGGATTCTATGCCGGCGGAATCATCATAAGAGAAAGTATTCTGGTTAAGAAGATTTCTGACCGGATCGGGCATTTCGGAAGATTGGGGCGGATTATCGGCGGGTTTGATCGGGGCGTTGTCGTTACGGCTGCAGCCAAAAGCCAGTAGCAGAAGAAGTATGGGCAGAAGGAATATTATCTTTTTCATCATTGCCTCACTTTATTTAAACCATTCCATGTTTAGCTATCGGAAAAGGAATAGACCAGAGATGTGAAAACTCGACCTTATCCAATTATTAATTTAATGGCCGGGGACTTCTTATGCAAGAGGAAAATGGGTAGTGGATCAGTTTGAGATGAGAATATTAGAAGTCAACTAAAAGACTTGCCAATAATGCCATCTTTGGAGGAAGTATCATTCGCAAATCTTGATCTACAAGACTCTTTTATCCCTTTTGGCGTATAGGGCGAATTCAATAAACCTTGCTGTATAATCCTTAATATCTCATCAGCGAAGATTTGATCGGTTGCAAAAAATTTCTCTTCTATTCTGGTAATTAAATCAGGTTTAGAAATTAGTCGTGCATCAGAATAATTTATAACGGTCTCATGTTTGACAAAAGGATGGTCGCCCGTCTTAAGAATAACTGTTGTGTCCGATTCCGATTTTCTTGTTGTGAGATTAACTATGACCAGCTGAATAGGGGAATTAGGCAATTCCGCGACGACAAGCCATAAGTGTCCCCCAATATAGAAGGAACAGCCACATGGACAATCAACGGGCATTCATTACCCTAAATAATTGTCGATTAGAGCTATATTTTCGATTTCTGAAATTATTGACGCTATTTCAATATCTGTTTTGCCTGCCCCCTTAAGAATATCTCTGTACTCAATTGGAATGGAAGAACCTTCCGGATTTTCCCATTCGGGAAGTTCATGCGTCTTGTCACAAATCTCCCACCGAGACATTCTGCCATACTCATGAAATATTTCTTTTATAAGCAATTCTTCCGCTTCTGATAAACTATTAGTACCAGGGTCTCGAATCAAAGAGACCTCATTGTCAGTGGGTGAGCTTATAGTTTCGCCCCATATTCCGCTTGTCTCAGATTCACCATGCAGCAAATTCAGAGTTTGGCTTAGGACGGGACCTTTATCCATTGATACATAGGAATCGAAAATAATAGGTCGTCGCCATCTAATCAATGCCTCCCGTTCAGCAAGGTAGAGCAACTTCATAAGCTTGAGATGACTCATTTTTTGGCATGACAGACTTGCGCCTCTGTGCTTCAAAAAAAGTGCTGCAGCTTGTGCGGCTTTGTCTTCCCTAAATTTTGGTTTCATCATAATCCACCAATCACCAAATTCATAAAGTTACTCAAAAATATGATACTGCACACAAGTGCAGTTGTCAAGCATTATTTCATCAGAAGCCTTTAAATTATATCGGCAAGTATCTAAATGCTATAATATATACAGATCTGTCAAGCGGAAAGTTGGTAAAAATCAAGAAATCTATGAGATTTGACAATTGAAGGATATATTAAGCTAATTCTTTGCTTTCCAAAAGATTAACTAAATCTTCAATACTCCAAAGTTTTGTAGTCACTTTGTCAAGTAAAATCCTCATCTTCGCAAAAAATATTTTTTCTTGCTTATCCCCAAAAAGACGATATCTTAGAAGAGCGGCTGACCGGAGTTGAACCGGCATAAGCAAAATGGAAGGTCTGCCATTCTACCCTTGAATTACAGCCGCTTTTTTGGAGCCAGTGGGACTTGAACCCGACGAGCCAGGAATGCAAAGTCCCCCGCTCGCTACCTGCTGGCCCCGCATTAAGGATCATGGACTCAGATCGGAAGGAACTGATCTGAGTCCTTTTATTTTCCCATTATCCTCAAACATAGATGCTATTATAATGTAGTTAAAACCGATTGTCAATAGGCAACCGATATAATAATCAATATATTTTCATAATTCTTTGACTTTTTTCTTGACTTCCCGAGCATTCTTTTCGATATTATTTGCAGAAGTTAAGTGAATCCCTAAATAAGGAGCTTATAGTATGGAAAAAATGCCACAACAATCACAGGCCAAAGATGTCAAAACCAAGGTCAAGAAGGCAAGGCATCGAAGCCCCAATTATCCCTCTCTGAGCCTAACAAAGGCCCTGGAAAAGGTCAAACAGATTTATGATGTCTATAAGACGAACTGGATACCTGAAAGAACGGCCCATGAAACCTGGGGCAATGCGGCCTTTGGTAGCCAGGGATTATTGAGTATTGCTGCTTTGAAAGCTTATGGACTAATTCAGGTTGATGGAACGGGCAAAGACAGAAAGATATCTATTTCTGAAACATCTCGTAGGATATTACTTGATCCGGACGAAAGTGATGATTTACTCAGCCAATGTGCTTTGTTACCACCAATTCACAAGGAAATTTGGGATTATTATAGCGGCTTCTTGCCCAAGAATGATAATGATTTAAGAAAATATCTGCTTCTTGAAAAGCATTTTAATGAGTTATCTGTTGATTCTTTTATCGCTCAACTTAGGTCAACTATTGCCTTGACAAAGCCGGAATCTGATGTTAAATTGAGTAAAGATGAACAAGATGAAGAGAAATCACCTGATAAAGGAGTTATTCCTATGGGAGAGTCTTTACTCACAAAGACGGAAACTGAACCCAAAAGTGTGATTTCGCCGAAATCAGATTCGCTGACGCGGGATTATACAATTCCAAGAAAAGGACAAAAGCTTGCTATTTTGCGTTTGGAATATCCAATTACTAAGGATGATATCGAGCAGATTACAAAATGGCTTGAATTAATGAGGGGAACTATAACCGAAGAATAATTTTTTGGCGATCATTTCTTGGGCTTTTTCCATCTTTTCCGGGCCAATTTTCGTCCCCATTTTGATCGTTCTTCCTTTGAAACGCCCTTCCAAAGATTCTTGCCGCCCTTTAGCCCCCCAAGACGGCCCAATTCGACGGCGGCGGGATTTTTATAGGGGTCAACCGGCCTTGGCTCTGGAGGCGGTTCTGGCGTTGTTGCCTCGTTGGTTAGAGTTGCCGCCAATTCCTTCAAACCAAGCCTTTTCTTTTTGCGTAACCGCTTTTGAATGCCTTATTATAAGGCCGATTTCAATTCCTGTGAAGTCCTATTAAATTGAAACTGACCCACTACCGGAAAATGGGGCATCCTGACAGAGGATGGATCAGAATCGGGTCGTTCTATTGACGGCTGCGACCATTGGAGGAATAATAAGAAGCTGCAATATTATTCCCGGCAGGCCTGCGACCATCGCCCCACCGGCGGCGAAGAATTGCAGCGGGCCGTAGGGGAGGTCGATAAATCTTCCCAGAACCACCAATCCCAATGCAAAGGCCAGCCGGCCAAAAACCATGGCAATTATGAGGGTCAGATAGATATTCAGTCTCATTTTACAATAAGCCAGTCCGGCAATCAGACCATAGAGGGGGAGTTCCAGAGTCATCAGCGGCACAGCATAGAGCGGCGGCATGCCGGTCAGAAAGTAGGAAAGTGTCGGCGCCAGAAGGCCGATCATCATCCCGGCCACAGGCCCGACGATGAAACCGCAGAGGAGGACCGGGATGTGCATGGGCAGAATAATTCGCCCGGCAATCCCGAATTGATGAAATATGATCGGCAGCAAAATGGCCAGCGCCAGATAGAGGGCCGAGTGGGCCGCTTTCCGAGGGCCGATATTCAGGCTCATCCTTTGACAGCCGAGGCCAGATACAGGCCCGGCCGGTCGGTAATTTGGGCGTTGAGAAAATGCCCCTCCTCAAACATCTGCATCAACCGTTCCTGGGGCGGCAGCTGGTCCATGGCCACCGGCCCACCGGCGCGATGGTGATGATGCGCCAGCTCTTTGCTGCTGAGGAGGTGGATGATATGGAAGCCGGCACCGCGCTTAAGGATCCGGGAGACTTCAGCCATCACTTTCCCTTTGTCGACGAAATGGGGAAACGAGGCCAGCGACACGGCCAGATCAAATGAATCAGATTTCAGCGGAAGATTTTCCACATCGGCGCAGAGGGGCACACAGCTGTCAAAAGGGAAATTGGTCCGGGCTTTCCGAATCATGGTCGAGGCAAAATCGACGCCGATCACCAGCCCCTCGGGACCGACCTTGCGCCGCAGTAAATCGAAGAGCACGCCGGTGCCGCAACCGAGGTCGGCCACCCTGTCGCCCGGCTTAATACGAAA
>JAPLUR010000015.1 GCA_026397505.1 Candidatus Zixiibacteriota bacterium | reverse complement strand
GGATGTCTATAATGAGAAACGATTGCATTCCTCTCTGGGCTATCGACCACCCAACGAGTTCGAGGCCCTACTGAGGAACGAAAAAGTGAACCGCCAAACCGTCCTACCCTAACCTGTCCAACAAAAGGGGTTCACTCCACTCAATGAATCATTTTCAGACATGATGGGGGCGGCATTTGAATGGGCCAACCCAGACGTGGGAGGTGCCGATTGGAATATTGGCGAAAACGGCCGGGAAGACGGAGTCCCCTTCCGCGCTATGTCGAATCCGCATCTCTATAAAAACCCAGATTACTATCGAAACGACACATTCTGGGTTGATGTCGACGGGTGCACACCGCCGGAAAACGATAACTGCGGCGTTCATATCAACTGCGGTGTCGGCAACAAGTGGTTTTTCCTTCTTTCCGATGGCGGCACGCATTACGGCATCAGCGTCACCGGCATTGGAGTCGCAAATGCTATCAGAATTGCTTATCGCGCCAATGCTTATTATTGGACCTCGAACACCGATTATTATAATGCGGCACTCGGCACAAATTCCGCAGCCCACGACCTTAATCCAGCCGGTGACTGGGCGCTTCAGGTCCGCCTGGCATGGATCGCAGCCGGCGTTTTAAGCTCACCGCCTTCGCTCCATATCAATCCGCGCGTCATTGCCGATCCGGCCTGGACGAAACCGAGTGTCCAACTTGACTCAACCGTCAAGCTGGAAAACATTGGTAACGCTATTCTGCATATCAATGCGGTCAATATTGTCAGAACCACTTATCCCGGCAATGATTGGCTGGATATGCCGGGCGTTCCGGCGACGCTTTCGCATTTGGTTCCGAACTTTGTCAATGTAACCGTTAACCTGAACAAGGGTGGTGCCATAACAAGCGGTCCGAAGGTTTGCGAAGGTTTCATCGAGTTTGTGACCGACGCTCCGACCTCTCCGGATACTCTGCGTATTCGTCTGATTGTTGCCGACACGGTTCAGTTCCCCCAGTGGGCCAGTATCAGAACGGCCAAGAATCGGGTCGTGCTGAACAATGCCGGTAATCTTGGCCGTGCCGGTGACGGTCTTGATAATGTTGACGGCTTCAATATGAACTTCTTTAATGATTGCGACACAACGTTCAACGGGACAGGTCGGGATGACAACTCCCTGGTGTATCTTTATGACGCCAGTCCGTTCATTCTGCGCGCCAAGGGCAGCAACCCCGGCGACACCATTCTGAACTCCTACATCTTTGATGCCGACTGGCTGAATAACAATGGCTTCCGCCCCGGGAAAGGTCTGGTAGTCGATTCCACTACTCATTCGGACTACCAGTATGCCTACACCAACCAGTTCCTGACCAGGGACTCCGCAATGGGTGTTGAGTGCGAGTACTGGACGCCTTTGCATCCGGATACCAGCAGCTTCATCATCCAGAAGGTCAGGATCGTCAATAAGAGCGGCGTGGCTTACACCAACCTTATGATCGGCGAGCTTATGGACTGGGACATTCCCGCCGACTCGGGTGTGGAAAACGGTTCGGATTATGATTACACTCGTCAGATGATGTGGTGCTATGGCGGCGAATACGGCCCGGATAGTCTTCCTAATCAGGACTGTGCCGGAGCGGTCGGAACTGTCAGCAATCGTAACGGCGGTTTCGCTTACCTCAACGGTTATAGATTGCCCGCGACTGGTCCCGTCGATCGGTTCGGCACCTTGACCGGTATATACACAGGCCTTAACCCTGACTGGGTTGCTCCGACCGGTAACTTCGTGCCGCAGCAGCTGTATAACAAACTGAATACTTTCAGCGGTTATCAGCTCTGGCAGTCGACTGTGCCGAGCATGGAAGATTCACTATACCAGGATCTGAACATGGTGGCTTACTACGGTAAGAAGAACCTGGGCGTGAATGATACGTTGGTCTTCATCAAGATCCTTGCCACCGAGTATAATGGCGGGGCCAATGCTCTGAAGGCCACGATCGACAAGGCCAAGCAGTGGTGGAAGAATCGGTTCAACAATGCTCCGATTGTGCTTAATCCGGGTTTGAAGACAGGTCCTACGAATGTGGCGATGAGCTTTACTGTCAGCGGTTTTGACCTTGATGGTGATGTCATCACAATGACGGCAACCGGTCTTGGCGCCCTGCCTCCGGGTGTGGCGACCTTTACCGACAACGGCGGCGGCGTCGGCACCTTCAACTGGACGCCTACGGTGGCCGGAAATTACACAATTACCGTGAATGCCAATGACGGCAAGGCGACCGGTTCGCGGGTGATTCAGGTTAATATCATTAGCACCTGCTGTGTCTTGGCCGGCAATGTCAACCATACCGGTATCGTCAACATTCAGGATGTTACTTACCTCATCAACTTCCTGTATAAGGGTGGTCCTAAGCCTCCTTGTCAGGGTGGCCCAGGGAAGTATCCCGAAGCTGATGCGAATAACAGCGGTAATACCAACATTCAGGATGTGACTTATCTCATTAACTACCTTTACAAAGGGGGTCCCGCTCCGATTTGCGGACCCATGTAATATTGCCTTTTGGAGAAACAAAATATCAGGGAGCCGCCCATGGGCGGCTCCCTGTTATTCGGGAATAGATGTGTCACTGGTGGTCAGCCGATAGCCGGGTGGGCCGCAATCCCCTAATGCGATTCGACGATATTCCATGTGCAAGACCAATAGCCATCTCATCGATTTTCTATATCTCTACAAAAATGTGATTGATTGCGCGGTCTCCTCCATTTATATTATGCTCCAATTTTGTCGGGATATGTCATGTTGCCTTCAGACAGCTAATGAAGATAAATTCGGAATAGATTCATTATCAGGAGGTTGCTATGAAAAGCACAATAATCACTTGGACGCTGCTGACTTTTTTTCTGATTGCCGCCGGCTCAGTTGCCCTCGCGCAAAATGCGGGCAAGGATCAAGCCGCCAGCTGCCCGATTCATTTTGCGGTCATCGGCGACCGCACCGGAGGCCATGTTGCCGGTATCTATGAGGAAATTGTTTCCGAAGTAGAAAGACTGCGGTCCGATTTCGTTGTCAATGTGGGGGATATGATCGAGGGTTACAGCACCGATACCACGATTCTCAAAAACCAATGGGAGGAGTACAAGAAGATAATATCCCCTCTGACTATGCCGGTTTACCTGACTCCCGGAAACCATGATATTACTTATGATGCCGCTCTGGGGATGTTCGAGCGGTATGTCGGGAAACCATATCATTCGTTTGATGTCAAAGAGTTGCATTTCATCGTCCTCGATAACAGCCGCTGGGAATCGAGCGTCGAACTGCCGAAAGAGCAACTTGACTGGCTGGCCGCCGACCTGAAAGAACATCAAAACGCCCGCTATATCTTTGTATTGCACCATAAACCGTTCTGGTACAACAGCACCGCCGATAATAAACCCGACACACTCCATTCCCTTTTCCGCAGTTTCGGCGTCGATGCCGTTATCACCGGCCATTTCCACGACTATTTTGGCGGACGGTTTGACGGCATTATCTATACCGGAATGGGAAGCTCCGGCGGCGATGCCCCGGTCGGGCCGACAGGCCTGCAATATCATTTTCTCTGGGTTACGGTGGATGATAAAGGAATAAGCATCGCACCAGTCAAACTTGGGAGCGTTCTTCCCTGGGAGGAAGTAACCGTTGCCGAGGAAAAATTTATCGAAAAGATGAATCGTCAGGGTGTCTCCTTTGTCTCTCCGATGGCTATCGGCTCAAAACTGGAGCTCCTCGACTCGGTGGTGACAATCAAGCTGAGGAATTTCCAGCCGGACCTTGACTGGGAAGATACCATTAAATGGGAAGTGCCTCAGGGATGGCAGGTTACCCCGACGATCTTGCCGATCAAGATTTCCAAGGGGGACAGCGCCCTGGCCAGTTTTGGAATCAGACATGAGGGAAAGCTATTTCCGACACCGACCTTATCAGTTCGGTTTCCCTATGCGACCGGGAAATTCTCTGCGACACAGCAGGCGCTTCCGGTGCAACGAGAAATTCTGGTCGGGAGGGCAGCCGGCGTGCCGGTAATTGACGGAGTGATTGATGAAAGCCTCTGGGGTAAGGCAACTTCCAATCTTTTCAATCCTGAAGGGGGCGATATGACCGTGGACTCGACCTTTTTCTATTTCGCCTATGACAAGAATGATCTCTATCTGGGGGCCATCTGCCGGGAAAAGAAAATTGATTCTCTAACGGCCAATGTAACTGAGCGTGATGGAGCCGTTTATGCCGAGGATTGTGTCGGGTATTTCCTGCAGCCGGATCTCGGAAAGAAAGTGGTTTATCAGCTATATTTCAATCCGCGCGGAGCGATCTTCGACCAGAAAATCACTGAAGAGACGGGGGGGAATCTGGTCTCGGATCGAAACTGGAATGGGAAGTATGACGTAAAGACAACAAAAGGTACCGATTACTGGAGTATAGAGATAAAAGTCCCTCTGGCGCAGTTTGGCGTTTCAGCCAGAGCGAAAGATCAAATGGGACTGAATTTCCGCCGCAAGCAATTCCGCTTGCAGTCGGCCGCCGACTGGCAGGTGCCGCTGGTGGGTGATCCCAAAGCGCTGGGGGAGATGATCCTTTTCTGACGCACTGAAATCGAAGCAGAATATTGAATGACTAAGGAGTGACTTCGGTGAGCGAAATGAGAAAACTTACAGGCAAGCAACTCGATGAATTTATTACTATTGTGGGGCATGCTTATCCGGCCATGAAGATTGACACGCCGGAGGAAAAGCAGCGGGCTCTCGAC
>JAPLUR010000014.1 GCA_026397505.1 Candidatus Zixiibacteriota bacterium | reverse complement strand
CAGATTATAGCTCGAAAGAAACGTCGCCCGGTCGGCTCCCGCAAAGCGACGATTCAGATGCGTCGATAATGCCGGGCTGACCAGTTCTTTAATTACGAAGTAGGCGACTATTCCCGCCATAGCCGGATAAATGGAAAACCTGGCCGCAACAAATATACCTGCGGCCAAAAGAATAAAGCATACCGTAAGATAATAATCGAGCTTTTCAAAATACTTCTCGGCCCAGCGCATTATGGCTATTACAATCAGAGCGCCTGCGGCGGTCATCAGCCCAAAATAGGAAATGCCAATCCCTCTCATCTCGGAAAAGAGCACCTGCCAGTACTGATCGACACCCTCAAAAGCAAGATTGGAAAAGATTCCCACTACAAATATTGCCATAATTATTTTGCTGGAATTCATAAAGTGAAAAACGGCGGAGATTCCTTTGCGGGTTCTCTCGCCCGAACCTAAGATGAGATTCCTGGGCGGTTCAGTAAGATAGAAGGAAAAAACCGTACCCAATATGGCAAGAATAATAAATGGGGCAAAAAGGTAGGGCAGAAATCTTGAGGCCAGGAATCCCCCGGCAACCATGCTCAGCACCAAGGCTGAAGTACGGAAAATAGTCCTGTTGGAAAACAGCCTCGGAAGATAAGTATCTTTTTCCGCCTGCTTCAGAGAATCGACTGCCAGCGCCTCAAGCGCACCGGATATGAAAGTCTCGGCTATTCCAAATACCATCTCCGCCGCCAAAAACCCGCCGAAATTTCTAACTGAAAGAAAAATGATGCCGGAAATAAGAAAACCAAGAAATCCAACGGAGGTGGAAAGCCTCCGCCCGAATCGGTCGGCAAAAAGACCGGTGGGAATTTCGAAAAGAATTATGGTCGCCTCAAAGACCGCGGCCAGAAGTGCCACCTGGAACAGGCTCACTCCATAGTGACGGAAATAGACAACATAAACCGGCAGAATCAGCCCGGAAAGAAGAGACAGAATTGTCTCGAGAAGATAGAACAGTTTTATGTTTTTCGAAGGCAACTCAAATCACCGCAATCGCCTCAATCTGGATCTTGACATCCTTAGGGAGCCGCGCCGCTTCAATTGTGGCCCGGGCCGGCATATCCAGAGTGAAATATTTGGCGTACACCTCATTGACTGCGGCGAAATCATTCATGTTGACCAGATAGATAGTGGTTTTGACCACATGTTTCATTTCGGCGCCGGCGGCAATCAGTACCGCCTGAAGATTTCTCAAAACTTGTTCGGCCTGTTCGGCGGTGGTCAGGCCGATAATTTTCCCCTCTTTCGGATCCAGCGGAATCTGCCCGGAGCAGAAAATCATTTCCCCGATCGATGTTTTCACAGCCTGGGAATAGGGGCCTACCGCAGCGGGGGCTTTGTCGGTTTGGATTATTTCTTTCATCGTTTCTCCTCATATAATTATTTAAATATACGGTAGCATAAGCGTATGGGAATGGCAGTGTCAATCTCAAATTGGGGAAAATCATTGCTAAAGGCTTGCCATGGCGGCGGCATTCAGTTATCCTTACCCCTTGTGTTTTGGACAGTTAAAGAAAATATGCCGGCAGCCGATAAGTTTAGCGTATGAGCAACGATTTCCTTCTGCAGGAATTTCAGCAAACCGAGCTTAAGGAACCGCCCAGCCTTCCATTGCGGGTGCGCAGGCAGAAACCTATCTGGCGGGAGTACGCCGAGGTGATCCTGATCGCCCTGGCGGCCGCTATTCTGCTTCGCCTGTTTGTGATTTCGGCCTATCGCGTCGATTCGTCCTCGATGGAGGATACGCTTCTTGAAGGGGATTATATCTTTGTCAATCAGCTGGCCTACCGTTTCGGCGAACCCAAAATCGGCGATATCGTCGTATTCAAGTCGCCGCTCAATCCGACCAAGGATTATATCAAACGGATTGTGGCGTTGCCGGGAGAGACCGTAGAAGTGATCGACAAGGTTCTCTATGTCGACAACCAGCTGGCCAAGATTTTCCCCAATGTCAAGAACGCCGACCCGAAAATTCTACCCATGCAGCTTTCGCTGCGGGATAATTTCGGGCCGATTCAGGTCCCCTCCGACCAGTATTTTGTTCTCGGGGACAATCGTGATGACAGCCAGGACAGCCGTTTCTGGGGATTTCTTCCCAAAGAGAATCTCAAAGGGCGCGCCCTTTTTGTCTACTGGTCCTGGGCTCCCGATCCCAAGGCGCCCAAAGGGGGATTCCCCTATATCACGGTTCCGTTCCAGTACGGTTTCTATTTCCTGACCAATTTCCCGTCTCATACGCGCTGGGAACGGCTGTTCACCGCGCTCTAAAGAATGTCTCTTTCCCTTTATATCCATTTTCCATTCTGCACCAACCTTTGCGGCTACTGCGATTTCTACAAGGTGCATCATAAGCCGGCTATTGTAGAGCAGTACTACCGGGCGTTAAAGACAGAACTGATTTTGGCCAAGGATACGATTGATCCCGACCAGCGCCTTCTTGATACTATTTATATCGGGGGTGGAACACCCTCGCTGGCCAGAACTGAAGACTTGGTAGAGATGCTGGACAGTATTAGGCGGCATTTCCGCCTGGCGCCCGATATGGAATTTTCTTTCGAGATTAATCCGGAATCGATCAATAGCGACAAACTCATTTTCCTCAAAGAGCTGGGCGTCAATCGCCCCATTTTCGGCATGCAGAGTTTCAAACCGCGACTGCTGAAAGTGCTTAATAGAAAGCACAATCTTGATGATTCCTATCGTGCCATTTATCTGGCGCGCGCTGTCGGCTTTGACAATTTCGGGCTCGACATGATATTCGGCCTGCCGAAACAAACCTCGCGGATGCTTTCAGATGATTTGAATCAACTGATGGAGCTCAAACCGCCGCATATATCGTACTATCAGTTGACCGTGGAAAAGGGAACGGCGCTGGAAAAACAGCTTACCGAGGGAAAATTGCGTCTCCCCGATTCCGATCTCTCGGCGGCGATGTACCGCGGTATCAACGCCGAGCTTTCCAAACACGAATACTTCCGCTACGAGATATCCTCGTACGCGCTTCCCGGCTACGAATGCCGGCATAACCTTCGCTATTGGGAGGGGGGCGATTTCCTGGGGCTGGGCCCCGCAGCGCATAGTTTTATCGGTGACAACCGCTTTGCCAATGTCTCTGACCTGAAAACCTATCTGGAAAGACTTGCCCGTAAAGAGCGTCCTCTGGTTTTTGATACCGGAAGCAGGGAGGCGCGCATTTATGAGACAATTATGCTCGCCCTGCGTACCGCGCGGGGACTGGAGCGGAAATATTTCCGGCACCGGTTTGGCGTTTCGGTGGAACAGGTGCTTGATGACCGCAGTTTCCGGGCCATGGTGGAGTCGGGATTGATCGACCCGGAGGGGGACAGAATCAAACTGACCGAGCATGGTTTTCCGTTGGCCGATGAAATCATCCGCCGCCTGGTGAAGTAGACCCTGTGCCGTTGGCGGCTGGCCGCAGTGGGTTCACATTGACCCCACTACCCGACTGGATTCTGGCTTTCGCCAGAATGACATTTAAAGAGGCATCTTCCGGCAAATGTAATCTTCTGCCATCATCGCCCCGTCATTGTCATACTGGACTTGATCCAGCATCCAGATTCTTGTGTCTACTGACGCAGGAAGATGGCGGAACCGCACGACTTCGTCGCGGTTACCGCACTACCACTTGAAATGGCACGAGCACAGGAATTTCCCACAGCCCGCCGCGGCGCGTGGGTCACCGGGTGCAAAGGCTATCTTTGCGTAAAATTTAAGTATAGCAATGCCTTCACTGTCTTTGCCGTCAATATGGAAGGTGAATTATCGAAAACAATTACATAAACGTCGGACTTGGGGAAGGCAAAATCCAACTGGTGAATAGTTGTCTTATCAGTGTCATATAAAGCTACTGCCGCATTTTTATTTTTCCAATTGACATAATTGACAGCATCAAAGATGAGGAACCGAATATCATTATGAACTCCACCTTCTGCAATAAAATTACCGATAAGACGCGGTTTCTTCATCGTGCCATCACTTAAATCCAGTTGTTTAAATATGATATTCCCGGCCACAACCGAAAAAGTATCCACCCAAAAGCCTGCGGTTAGTACAGGCGGCGGCAGTGCCGTGACATAGTCGCGGATCCAGTGAAAACGATCGCTGTCTTCAATCAATTCATCAGCATCAATTAGAGTTAACTCATCGCTCACATTTTCTCTTCGCTCATCATTGCCTGGATGCGTAACGGCCCATTGTTCAATTATACTTTGCGGGCCAGCGCCATATTTGGCAAATGTCTCAAATAGGGTGACCATTCCCGCAAGATTTACACCGGCCTCATATAGATTATAAAATCCCAGTTTATCCGCCTCACGCTCATCATCGCGGCTATATTTCATAAGCGAGAAGAATGCCAGAGCGCCGCCCGCGTCGGTAAGTGCCTGCGCCCATTTATTTCTATCCTTATTCAGTATTTCGCCAGCGGCGGCGAGTATGCCAGTATACAATAATTTCTTTGACAATTGCTCCGCAGTATGCTTGCCAACGATATGACCGATTTCGTGAGCAATTACGCCTCCTAATTCCGATTGGGAATTCATCTTCTCCAAAAGTCCCCGATAAATAAACACACGGCCACCCCCGGTGGTGAAGGCGTTGATTTCGTCACTATTGATGACTCGGCATGAATAATCAAGAGCGGGGCGTTTTGAATATTGCGCAATATATTTGCACAGGCTATCGACATATTGATCCACAATTGTATCATTCAACATGGGTGAAGTGTTTATGATTTCATCGGCGAACCCATTAGCCAATTCCAGTTCGCTGGATTCATCCAGAAGATTAAATCCCTTTCCATAATCCATTCTGTCAACACTTAGCACGCCGGGATTGAAACAGATAAAAGATACAGAGTCCACTCGTAAATCGCCCGTTGTTCGATCCGTAACTGAATTGAAGAAGCCAACTTTTTTCTTCTCAAATTCACGAAGGATGGCCTTCCTTTCCGCACCATTTCTTATCTGTATCAAGTCCGTTCTGCCTTCGCCAAAATTATATTGTGGTATAGCAAAACCTGTATCAAAGGCCAGGGTGGATATTTTATGTAATCTTACTTCTACTTTCACTCCCTCGGTTTTAAGAGTGAAAAGCTGCTTCTTTTTGTCATATTTGACGAATTCATAAACCGCGCCATGACCTGTGCGCTGTATAACCTTTACGAAGAGAGTGTCTTTTGCGGCTTTGGATTCATTACCCGCACAGATCAAAAATATCACTAATAAATAGCAGAAACGCCTCATTGCCCGCTCCTCTTCTAAATGATAAAATCTTAGCTTGACAATAAGTATGTCCATTTTTCGGGTGATGTCAAGAGCAAAAGCATTCTTATTAGTCAGCATTCTCGCGGTCCATCAACAGATTCTTTCTTAGGGAATCAGAAGAAAGTGTCGAAACCACCATTCATTTCGCGGGGCGGAATTCAGGGGGAATTTTGACATACCAGACTGGATTCTGGCTTTCGCCAGAATGACATTAATAGAAGTATCTTCTGAAAGAGCAGGCAATTAAAATCCACCGCAAGCGGGCGGGCCACCCGATATATGGGTTGAAATTTTCCGTCAGGAACCCGCCAAGGCGGGCTGTGGATTCCGTTCCTTCAGCGGCAGAAATCCGCATCTGCCCAAACACATCACTTGTTCACCTGTCCTAATATTCGCCTCTCTTTAATAAGCCAAAGACGAATGAGAATATCCATTATTGTCTATTTTGTCAAGGCCAATTGCGCCGCACCCCACAAACCGGCCTAAATGGCTGGCCGCATAAGCCCAAATACACCCCTATCCCCATGGCACTGAACCACCCCGATTCAAAATCCACATCAAACCGATGGTGAATTGGCCCTCCTTCCTTTAATAAAGAGCACCGCTATCTATATGTCTGAAACCGAAAAACAATTCATCACCAATCCCAATGTCAAAAATTGTCACCCGCGTGGTCTTTACTCCCAAAATCGCCACAAGATCACCATAAAAAATAATAAAAATGAAGAAACGAACTCCCCCCACCCCACCCGCCAATTCCAGTCTAACCTCTTGTCCCACAAACGAAAACGTCCGCTACGTGCGCGGCAGGCTTCAGCCTGTCCGAGGGCATTTTTTTCGCTGGCCAGCCGGTTGCAGCTTCCAAAGTCTGGCCGAAAAATTTTGTGGAACAAAGCCAAATATTGCCATCCCCTTGGCATATATACGGATAACGTGTTCTTTTGTGCCTTTGCTTTCATTGGCGCACACACAACTTTCAGCGGTACAACAAAATAACATGGCGTGTGCACCACCAATTGCGTGTCGGGTTTCTCAATTCCTCATAGAGGAATTTCGGAGCCCCACCTACCGCCTGATTGACATGCCGCAAAATAGATATATATTCAATGGTGAATGATATCTCGCTCCCTTTAGTAAGAACGGAGGATATTAATATGTATGTCAGTAAGAAGCGGCTCAAAGCGAATCGGGCCAATGCCCAAAAATCGACCGGCCCCAGAACCCCTCTGGGTAAACTCCGCTCCAGCCGCAACGCCGTAAAACATGGGTTCTATGACACTTTTGATCTGGGCCGCGCCCTTCTCTTGCTCCCGCCGGCGCATCGCACGGCCTTCATGTCATTCTTACGCAAGAAAACCCCATCGGCTGCCCCGGAGAAAAGGACTGCCGACCGCAACCGAAAAATTTCTATGAAGAAACGTCAGCCGCACTCAAAAACTGCCCCGGAGATTAAAAATATACCTGATTCCGCCGTCCCGGATGTGCACACCCGCAAACGCTCCCATCCTTTCTCCGGCGGCAAAACGACAAGACCGAATAAAACCGGTCGCGGTTCGCGGAAAAAATGACAGAACAAACCCAATTCATGAGTTGTATCTGTCAGCGCTTCTTTTTTATCGGCGACCAGCCAAAAAGCTCGAAATCAACCGTTTCATTCTTCCCGAAAACCACCCCCTCTTTTTCCAGGAGGGCTTTCTGCAATTCATAACCGTATCCGCGAGGCAGCGAAATCTGTCCTTTGGCGTTGATGATCCGAAACCAGGGAAGTTTTTCTTTCTCGGAGGAGGAGTGAAGAATACGGACGACCTGACGGGCGCCTCTTGGGTCGCCGGCCAGCGCGGCAATCTGCCCGTAGGTGGCCACTTTGCCACGCGGTATCTTTTTTACGAGCTTGATTGCCCGTTCGCGGAAACTGTCGCTCATCTATCCCTCATGTTATAAAGGTATCCTACGAAACAAATCGCAGGATACCTTTGTCAAGATTATTCTGTTTTGGCACTTTTGGCGGTTATGTCTGGAAGAGATACTGCAGTTTCATGAAAAACTGCCGGTCAGTCATCCGCCAGTTCGACCTGTCTTGCGAATTCATCCCCATGTCATTGTAGTCATAGGTCGAGCCAAGATAGAAAACCGAGAAGGGGCTGATACGGTAAGTCATGAGCGGGGCAAGATCCCAGGATTTTCTAAAATCATCGTACTGCACGATCATGCGGAGCGACAGGGATCTGGTTGCCTGATACCGGATTCTGGTGCGCGTGATATAACCGCTGAAAAATTCCGCGCCGGTGTTGATATCGCTCATCCGCAAAAAGTTCAGGTTCGGCTCGATGGTCAATCGGTCGATTGGCTTGATAGTAAAGCCGGCGCCGAAAGAGGTCTGATGTCCCCGGCGCATGGCGAAATAGGCGATATCGGCTGAGCGTGTGAGGTAAATACCGCCGCCGAACTTGTCACTCAATTGACTGTTGATGTTTAAGTTCGCTACCCACAAGGGGTCGAATAGTGCTCCAGCAAACCATTGAGAGCCCTTATTGAATTCAAAATCGATCCGGGTTTGGGCCACGTTCAGTTGACCCTCCAGTGCGAGTCCGCTGAATTCGCTTTGCGTTCCCCCATCGAAATTCCATCGTCTATAAGTTGATAATCTCGGTGTCAGTCTTTCCAGTAATCCCTTTTTGAAATAGAATGTGTATGATGAACTTAAATTCGTGGTGCGATGGTTGTTTATCGGGTCAAAGCCAACCTCGGTACGGTATGTCGGATCGAGCTGATTATAATCCGCATAAAAATTCCAATGACGGGCGCCGCGCATCAATCGCACTATAAGAGCAGTGCCGTAGAAAGATTCGCCATCAAAGGCAACCGTATGCTTACCCCTGTTGAAAGTATAGCCGTCATATTCGGCGGTGAGAGCGGGATTATCAAGTTCCCTGGTATGGGTTCCGATAAACTGTCCGTCAAGGACATAGCTTTTTGCAAATCGCAGCGTGCCGTCGAGGGTAAGGACGGTTCCGCTTCCTCCTTTTTCGAAACGACGGTCATTCACCATAAAACCGAGTTTGGAACTTTCCCCAAAAGCGTGCGTGCCCCGAAGAACATTGATCAGACTTCTCCCGGTTCTGAACTCCACGCTGCTCTGATCCAGAGGAATAATATACCAGGTTTTTTCATCGAGCGCAGACAGGAAACCGATGCTGTTGCGCCCGACCCGCCCGGTCAATTTGGCCGCATATTGGGGATCACTTATCAGGCGGGAATAGAACGACTGAAACAGAGTCTGGAAAATATCGCTTCCCTCCTGAAAGAAAGGCCGTCTTTCCGGATAAAAAAGGGCGATGGTGGAGTTGATGTCGATCTGGGCGGCATCCGATTCGATCTGGCTGAAATCGGGATTTATGGCCCCCTCCGCGGTGACATCGGACGAGATGGAGTATTTTCCTCCCAGAGAGAGTTCTCCTCTGGGGTCGCCATTCCTGAATGGGGAATTGGGATTTTCCGGATCGGCCAGAGTTCCTGATTGACGGCCTACGAAAGCGGGCAGAATTTCTATGCCCTGGCCCGGCTGCACATCTTTCAGGCCGTTGACCGTTCCCCACTGGCAGGGAAAGCATTGCACATTACGGTCATAGGCCGCCCAGGAATACTGCTTGAAAGTTTCCCTGGGGTGATCGCGCCAAAAATCCATCCGCCAGGTTTGAACATCTTTATTGGGGAAACGCATGCTGGCAAAGGGAATCGCCACCTCCACCTGATAGCCGGAATCGGTAATCTTAGCCGCCGATTTCCAGATTAGATCATAGCCAGGATCCTCCATACCCACACTCGACCAAAGGCGGTCTTTTTGAATACCGTATGGATTGACAAAAAACTCATAAGCCCACGCGGCGTTTCCATAGGTGTCAAGCAGGATAACGACCGCATCATCGCCATAAAATTGATCCCTCTGGCACATAGTCGCCCTTATTTTCGAGGGATCATCATGACAGACAAAAGCAACATACAGATTGTCGGCATCATAAGTAATATAAGCTTCAGTGGCAACCTCCGGCGGGGTGTTGTCACCGGGGGAACGTTCCACGAAATTGTCAATGCGGGCGGCGGATTTCCAGGTGGATTCATCTAAAATCCCGTCAATATTCACGGAGGAGACAGCTCGGGAGGTTTCCAGAATCGGCCGGAATATCGGCTTCGATTCTTTTGTGGCCGCCGACGGCAGGACAAATAGCAGCACCAAGGTGACAACTATGCCGATCAGGCCTAGACTTCGGATTGAATTAGGTGTTTTCATAGACATGACCCTTCTTTAATAGAAATTCCAATTCTATCTCTTTTTGTGAGGGAGGAATAGCCGCTGCGTTTATGGCCGGCCGCAGCAGCCTCCAACAAGCCTTCTCATAGTCCCCTTTACGTGCGACGCTTTTATTTACGCTCCGAAATGCAGCAGGTTTCAAAAAAGATAAAAATATCCAAATATGACTTTTCATAAAAGGGATTGGTTGATTTAGGACTTGAATAGGGATTAAAGCACCAATTGTATCCATCATTTCATTCTCTTTCATGTTTCCGGATGGCGGGATGCGGCAAGGGGTATGATCGTCGAAACTCCGCTCATCCCGGCGGCGGCGGAATCTGGTGAAATTTCAACGTGCGGAACTAATTGCGGACAAAAGGCTCATCGAACGTTGAGCCACCACCCCTCATTAAAATGACGGCAGATTTGACGTAACAAAACCGGTTTGCCGAACGTTAATATTGAAAACGGCAACCTATTTGTGATTGGTCCTGGTACTCGAAAAACTCCCCACCCCGCACCAGAACCATAGCCTATTTGGCAGGCACTAAATGAGCGAATTGAGGAAATTTGAGACACGCACCGACAGTCAATGAAGGACGGTGTCTTATTTATCCGGGTTTCAAATGCGTCTTTAAAGGCTCATTAATATGAGGAAGAAGAACGACAATCTTTAAGTAAAGGAGAGATAATGATGCGGGCGTTGTTAATCACTCTATTAATTCTGACATCAACCGGTATGGTCGTGGCACAGTCCGGTGCCGGAAAGGATTCCTCTCGAATCGAAGAGCTCTTTGACAACTATTTCAGGGAATGCCTGAAACTCGGCCCGGAAGGAGCATCTCAGCTGGGTCTGCCGCCGGAAGAAGGTTATTATTATGACCGTTCCGGTCTCGACAACCTTTCCGATGAAGGGCTGAAAGCTAATTTCGACCTGGCGCGGAAATATCTGGGGCAGTTGAAAGAGATTGATACAAGCAAGATCACCAAATCACAGAAGACCGACTGGCAAATATTGGTTTGGTCGCTGACCACTCAACTTGAGGGAGAGAAATTTGTCGATAACGGATATCTTATAGATCACCTGTGGGGTTTTCCCGGCCGCTTCATAAACCTGATGATGGGGTATCATGCCATCAGTTCTCTTCAAGACGCCAAAGATTACCTTGAACGTCTGGGAAAACATTCGGTGCAGTTGAAACAGGCGATGATAAGGCTTGACCGGCAGGAAAAGAAAGGGATTATTCCTCCGGTATATATTGTCGACCGGGCGATCGCCGGCATTGAAGAGTTCATGAAACCGGCTCCGGCGGAAAATATCTTATATCAGGATTTTAAGAATAAACTGGATTCGGTGGAGGGTCTCGATGCGACGGTTGCCCGAGACCTCTGCGGGCAGGCGGAGTTGGCCATTTGGGAGAAGATTTATCCGGCCTATGATGAATTTCTGAAATCGCTTAGAGCCATATCTCCAAAAGCCGACAGTCTGGCCGGTGTCTGGAAACTGCCCGATGGAGATAAATACTATCAGTACTGCCTGAAAAGTTTTACTACGGCAACGACTCCGCCCGATCAGGTTTTTCAACAGGGGGTGCTCGAGGTGAAGCGGCTGCAGGATATGGCGAAGATTCTCCTTGACTCGATTGGAATAAAGGGAAATAAGGCTTTTGGCGAATTGATGAACGATTATCGGGCGATCTGGAACCGTCCCGATCTGAAAGATAAATTCTTCTATTCCGATGGTCCCGAAAAAAATCAGATGATTCTGGCCGACTATCGAGCGCTGGTTGATGATGCCTCTGCCAAACTGTCCCAAGCTTTCAGCTATATTCCCAAGGCCCGGGTCGGCGTTGAAGCTGTACCTGCCTATAAAGAGGAGGGTGGGTTGACTTACTATGAGCCCGCCTCTCTTGATAGCCGGAGAAAGGCAACTTTTTTCATAAACATGATGCAGCCTCTTCCCAAGCCGACCATGCGAACTCTCACTTATCACGAAACCATTCCGGGACATCATTATCAAATCGCATTGCAGCAGGAATTGACATGGAATCGGATGTTTAAGAATCAATCATTCCTGTCCGGATTCGGCGAAGGGTGGGCCATGTATGTGGAGGATTTGGCCGCGGAACTGGGCTGGCTGCCGGATATTTATTCGCGTATCGCCGAGATTAACTCCCAGTTGTTCCGGGCGGTGCGCATTGTGGCCGATGCCGGAATTCACTATAAAAGATGGAACAAGCCGCAGGTGCTGAAATACATGGGTGACAACCTCGGCTGGGCCTCCGAAAATGAGGTTGACCGATATATTGTCTGGCCGGGACAGGCTCCCTCTTATACGATCGGGAAACTTAAAATAATGGAACTTCGCGAGAAAGCCAAACGGGCTCTCGGGTCAAAATTCAATCTGAGAGATTTCCACATGTTAGTTTTGGAAAACGGCAGTATTCCGCTGGCTTTGTTGGAGGAAATGGTCGACGACTATATCAACCGTAGCAAATAGCGCTGCGGAAATCTGATCATATGCATGGACCCGGGCGACGGTGCAATCGCAATCGCCCGGGTCTCTTTTAAGAATTCTACTGCAGTCTTATTCGGGTGGTATTTTTTTTCAGAGCTATCAAATGATTCGTGCTGTCGCATAATGAGCAGGAGTGTGTTTCAAAATAGTAATCTTTGAGCGAATATGGCAGGACAATTCCGGCCATTTCCGCCAGTTCTTCGGCACGCTCCCATGTATTTTCGAGATAAAGACCGCAGCCGACACAGAAACTTTGAATAACGGTCGGGACAGGCGGATTCTGCAGCGGGCCATCCAACGGTTCCAGAAGGTCTTCCCTTTTGACGACGTGTCCGCCGTCGGCCTTTGCCCTGCCGACAGTGCCAAATAGTTCGGCCTTGATACGTCGCTCACGCTCATCAGACATACAATCTCCAATTTCTTAAAAAAAGCACTTATAGTCAAGGCTAGTGCGAAGCAGTCATGCGTCTGCCATTTTTCTTACAGCTTGAGATCAAGACTCCAATTTCTTTAGCATGTCGACGGCATTGGTATTTTGAGGATTCAGCTTCAGAGATTTCTTATAATTCTTTATGGCCAGTTCATTCTGACCGTCTTTCATATAAGCTTCACCAAGACAGTCATAGGCATTCCAGGCTTTCGGAAATTCCTTTACGTATAGTTCGAATATTTTGATCGCATCCTTGGGCTTCCCCACGCCCATTAAATAGTAGCCGATGACAACAAACTGGCCCTCGCCGAAAGAATATTCATCCGGGTTATTTTTCCTCAACTCATGCCATTTGGCCACCGCCGAATCGATATTAGATTTCTTATAGGCCTTGTAGAGTTCCACCGCCGCAGGTTTCGGCGGTTTGACATTATTCACACCGTTGGCAATATACTGGATCCACTGATCGGCGGTTACAAATCCCCCCTCAAAAGAATCCCAATCTTTCAGCACTTTATCTTTTTGCAGAGTGGCCACATCTTTGCCGCCGGCCAGTCCGTTCCTGACGATATCGATCGTCTGGGCCAGCATATTCTGGAACTGCTGTTCCTCGGCCATGGTCGTGGTTCGCCCGTGCCCGGGAACGAGGATGACATCGGCCGGCAGAAGTTCAATCACCCGTTGAACGGTGGCGGGGTATTTCAGTGCATTTCCTCCGTTACCGTCAGTCGAGGGGAAATGCATGCCATTGCTCATGGCGCCGGTTGAAACAACTCCGGACTTGGTGAAATGCACGATTATGTCGCCGTCATCGTGGGCGCCGGGAACGGCAATCAGCCGGATCTTTTCACCATTGAAAAAGAGTGACAGAGAATCGGTGAGAGTTATGCTCGGCAGGGCGGTATCGGAATATTCCTCAAGCAAATATGCCCCGCTTTTCATTCTGGTTCTCAGGCTTTCATGACCGATTCTGACGACATCACCGCCAAAGGCAATATTCCCGCCGATATGCTCATTGTGGGCGTGAGTATAAATGATAAATTTCACCTGTCCATTTCCCAGGGTTTTCACCAGACTCTTGAGCTCCTCGGCGGTGTATTTCGCGCCGGCATCGACCAGCAATATCCCATCCTCTCCCACCGAAGCCACCATGTTTGAGGAAAAGGGATAAGTGGCCGTCAATTCATAAATATTATCGGCGAGCTTTTGGACCTGGATATTGGATTTCTCCTGTGCCGTAACAGGCGCGATTGATAGAACCGTTATCAGCAGGGTCATCAACACTACAAGACGTTTCATGACTGATCTCCTCATAATTCTGTGTGGATGGGGATTAAGACTGTGACTCAAGAATAAAGGTCTCTCCCACCCGAACAAGAGTTCCTAAACTATACACGTATGGGGGGTATAATTTGTTTCATATTCCCGTCGGCACGGGAAATGTGCACACTTCGCTCGCTTGCCGAGAGTGCAAGACTCCTGCTCTACTACTGACAATTTGCCGGGACGACATGTGCGCTGCCGCATCGCCCCCCCCTAATTTGTTGCACCGCCAGCGGTTGCACCATGTCGACAAGAAGGAACTCAAGAAAAAAGGAGACCCATATGCTTGCCACATAGACGACATGAATTGGGTTTGTTTCTTCGATTTTTAAAATGTAAGCGGCATTGGTCTCGCGGTGATTTGGTACTGCGGCCGGCGCAATAAAAGAGACAGGGACGGGCAGACTTTTTAACAAGCCCTGAAGCCTGCCGCGCACGGGGCGGGCATTTTTGTTTGTGGGACAAGAGGTTAGACTGGAATGACCGGGTGGGGTGGGGGGAGTTCGTTTCTTCGTTTTTGTATTCTTTTGCAGCGATCTTGTAGCGATTCTTGAGGTATAGGCTACTCGGGTGACAGTTTTTGACAGTGGGATTGGCGACAATTTGCCTCTTGTTTATCATATGAATAACCATGCTCTTTAAAAAGGGGGGGGTTCCGAAATCACCATCGATGTTGTAGCGATTTTGCTTTCCCTCTCCCGTGGCTCTTCACCCGATCGGTGAGTCACGGATTTCATGGTCTGGAGATGGCATACCGGCCCACCGCCCGCCGCAGGCGGGGTGGGCC
The DNA here is from genome assembly GCA_026397505.1 of Candidatus Zixiibacteriota bacterium. NCBI lineage: Bacteria > Pseudomonadati > Candidatus Zixiibacteriota > Candidatus Zixiibacteriota bacterium. The sequence goes on along the minus strand of JAPLUR010000014.1, from coordinate 7,553 downwards.
ACCCTCAGTAACATCGTGCGGTCACAGGACTGAAATATTTTTCGCCACTAATATTGCCAGATTTGGCTTTCTCATCAAACCAATACTATGAAAGTAATCTCAACTTTGGAAAGGTACATTATGAAAAAGCCGTTGATGCTCTTAAAATTGGCGATAATTTTGGCCATCTTTGTCGCAGGTTATTCCATTCCGGCCGCGGTCGGATCACAAGACTGCGGCGATGTCAACGATGATGCCGCTGTCAATATCCGCGATATCACTTCTTTGATTAATTTTTTATACAAAGTGGGGCCGGAACCAAATTGCCCGAATATGGTGCCGACATTGGCTACTGCATCAATGCCATGCCAGGGCGACGATTCGGTGGAGATTGCCTTCAGGAAGAGCGAGCAAACTCTTGGCAATACAAGATCATTTGGTGTCGCCATTGCAGACGTTGATCTGGATGGGGATAATGATATTTTCGTGGCCAACTATATCGGCCCCTCGCAACTCTGGCTGAATGACGGAGAAGGTGTATTCTCGGCCAGCCCCCATAATTTCAATATTTCTGAAGTACATGGTGTCGGTATTCGAGATCTCAATGGTGATGCATATCCCGATATTTTCTTGCTGAGCCATGCGAGTCCAAGCAAAGTCTACTTTGGCAGCGGATCAGGAACATTCACACCGGGCGATCAGAATATTGGTTTGGGAACCGATTATCCCGGTATGATTGTACTCGGAGATGTTGACGGGGATGGTGATATCGACGCATTTATTTCATATTACCAATTGCCTAATCGACTTTGGCTAAATAACGGAACAGGGTTTTTTACAATGACGAGTCCTGAATTTGGCGGGGGCAATGGATCCGAAATGGAGCTGGCGGATGTCAACGGTGACACCTTTCTTGATCTGTTTATAAGTTTTCAGGACCAGCCGGATGAAATTTGGATAAATGACGGCTCCGGCAATTTTGTGAAAAGCGGCCAAGAATTGGGAAGTAGTACAGGATACGAACATGTTTCGAGTGGTGATGTGGACGGTGACAGTGATATTGACTTTGCGGTGGATAATTCGGCAACGGGTGTGACAATTTGGCTTAATGAGAACAACACGGGATCATTTATTGAAGCAGGACCCTATTTTGAAGCTGGCGCCTCAAGAGCCAAATTGTTTGATGCCGACCTGGATGGTGATCCGGATTTGATTACGACCCATCAAGGAAACGGAAATAAACTATGGATAAATAATGGCTCAGGAGGTTTCACTTCGCTGGGTCAGCTTTTCGGAAGCGCCAGAGCGGCCAGTGTAGCTTGTGGCAGGCTTGACAATGATGATGACTTTGATGTTGTGTTCGGGATGGCAGAGAACGGTGGTAGTAATCCAATCTACTTTAATGAATCCGTTCATATCGCTGCCGGCGTTTGCGGTGATGTTAACGCCGACTGCGTTGTGAATATCAAGGATATAACATATTTGATCAAATATTTATACCAGGGTGGCCCGGCGCCGATTTGCCCGAATACGGTGCCGATATTGACTACCGCCGATATTAGTGAAATAACTCAGACAACGGCGCAATGCGGCGGAAATATCACTTCAGACGGCGGAGCAACCGTTACCGCCCGCGGGGTTTGCTGGAGCACCGGTTCAACACCGACGGTGGCTGATGAAAAAACCACCGAAGGCACGGGAACGGGAATTTTTGCCAGTTCCCTAACCGGTCTGGCTGCCAGGACAACTTATTATGTGAGGGCCTACGCTACCAATAGCGCCGGCACAGGCTATGGCAGTATTTTATCATTCATGACGACCGATTCAATGGGTACGGTGACAGATATCGACGGCAATATTTATCGCACAATTAAGATAGGGGATCAATGGTGGATGATGGAAAATATAGAAGTGACACACTACCGCAATGGCGATCCCATCCCCAATGTGACCGACAGTTCCACCTGGGCAAGCCTGACTTCCGGAGCTTACTGCAATTATAATAATGATGAAGCCAATGTCGCTACATATGGCCGCATGTATAATTGGTATGCAGCGACCGACAGCCGGAATATTGCGCCGGCCGGCTGGCATGTGGTCAGCGATATCGAATGGCAGACGTTAATCAATTATCTGGGGGGCGACGCGGTAGCAGGATGGAAAATGAAAGAAACCGGGACGGTACACTGGCTCCCCCCGAACTCGGGCACCAATGGATGCGGGTTTACCGCGTTACCGGGCGGCTATCGTGGCAGCAACTATGCAGTTTTTGCCGATTTGGGCAACTATGCCTGTTTCTGGACATCCACCGCGATCAACAGCAGCTACGCCTGGTATCGGAGCATAAGTTACAACAATCCAGAAGTCAGCCGCTATGATAGCAGAAAGTTCTATGCTTTTTCGATTCGCTGTGTCAGGGATTGAATTGATTAATGGTCGGGAAGGAAATTTGCGCCTGCGGCGCAATGTCAAGACCGCCAAAGGGGTCGTTGACCTACATAAAAATCTTACCTGTTCCGTCAGGTCCTGAATTCCGCTGCACTGGCGGAGGAATGGTGACCTGACGGCTTTCTGAAGATTTGTAGATTAGGTCTCTCGCGGACTTGCCACAGTTTTGTAGTTCCGTAGGTCAGGTCTCTTGCAGACCTGACATGGTATTGTCAGGCGCGTAAAGCTCCTGACATACCTAATAAAACGCTGGAACACTGGCCGGGTGATCTCAAACCCGACCAATTGACTCATCTATCCGGCAGAAATGGCTTGCGTTGTGCGGGGTTGGGCTTATATTGAATACAGGTCAACTAATTGTCATCTATTGAAAGAAACATCATATGAAAAGAGAATGCCGCTGCTGGCAGTTGCCTTAACGTTCAGGATATTACCTATTTGATAAATTTCCTATACAAGGGCCGGAATTCGCCGAGGGTGATGTGTGTGGGTTAAGGTAATACTGTGTCAAAGATGCTATTTTCTTCATAGAAGGAGGAAGTCATGATTAAGAATTTGTTCTTTGTGATTGTCTTCATTTTATCGATTATCCACCCAGGAAAAGGGGCTGACCTGTATTTGGTGAAAATTGACAATCAGGAAAGACTCAACGCCGCCAAAGAAATCGCAGGAACTGCGCGAGGTATGGTAGGAGAATCATTTTTGGCCGACCTTACCGCCTTACAGGCAGACCAGCTCAACCGTGCTGGAGTGTCTATTGAGATGGTGATGAGAGACTATTCTGGCAGAGGCCTTTTTCTCATAACACCTGTTTCTTCAAAAATCGTTTCACCTCCCTCAAATATCAAGGTGATATACTCTCATGGAGGCAATTATCTTGCGGAACTCAAAGAAGATAAAGTGGAATGGCTTCAACAGAATGGTTTCGAAGCTCAACCAATTGGGGAAAAGGAAACCCCTTTCTTCTGCCACCCGCCTGACGTATCCGTCCCCTCATTTGATAGCTACCCGTGCGACACCCTTGCCAACCTGATAAGCATGGATTCCCTATATAGCTATGTGCATCGGCTCGAGTTATTCCAATCTCGTTATGTAGCCTCGGATTCTCTGGCATCGGCAAGAGATTGGATTGTAAGCAAATTTCATGAATTCGGATACGACTCGGTTGTCCTCGATGAATTTACTTATGATGGAAAGCCATATCATAATGTGATTTGCGTCAAAACCGGAATTGCCAATCCATCGCGATATATTGTCATTGGTGGGCATTATGATTCCCGCAGTAGCGATTCGGACCCAGCCATTTGGGCTCCCGGCGCTGACGATAACGCGAGCGGCACCGCCGCTGTTCTTGAATTGGCTCGAATTCTGAAAGACGCCGCTTTCAATAATTCAATACTTTTCACCGCTTTTTCTGCTGAGGAAGTAAACCTGGTAGGCTCCACTCACATGGCCATGGAAATGTATACCGCCGGTTCAGACATAAATTTCATGCTGAACTTTGATATGATAGGATATACCAAACGTGATGCTGACTCTGTAATATTCCGCGGTTCTACCAGACGATATATTTTTGCCGATGCCTGCCTGCGCCTCGTTGAAGGATTGACACCCTATACTTGGATTACTGGTGTTATGAGCACTGATGAGCGTCCATTCGCCGAAATGGGATATCCAATTGTCGGTGCGATGGAATTTGATTTTAATAGCAATAATTACCATAGTAGCACCGATATATCCGACAGCCTCAATTTTCCCTACATGGAGAAGATTTTGAAAGCTTCAAGCGCCGCTTTGGGCGTCATTGATAACGCATCTCCACCTGTTCATTTTCGTCCATATGATGTCGGTGATGGCCACACAATCCGTGTCATACTGGACAGTTGTGATGCATCATTATCCTATCAAATCCTCTACTCCACTTCGAGGTCAGTCGTTTTCGGCCTTCCCTTTGATTATAGTATCGATTTCCCACCGGGGGCATATTACTGTGATATTCCCGGCCTCGGGGAATACACGACTTATTATATGTCCGTAAAGTCCATTGATGCCATGGGTTATCACAGCATTGAATTTATTGTGGATTCCCTTTACCCTCTCCATTACCCTCGGCAACCTCAATTGCTATCAGTCTATCCTGAAGGGCAGAGCATAGTCATTAATTGGCGACAGAATTTGGAACTGGATATGAATCACTATCAGGTGCTCAGAAAAGATTCGCTGAATGATTGGACAATAATCGGCAACAATATTACCGATACCAGCTATAGAGATTCCGATCTTGATTCACATATGGTCTACACCTATGTGGTAAAGGCAGTTGATAATGATAGTTATGCTTCATATGCCTCTATTGAGGGCAGCGCTGTCATGGCCACATTCGACTGGCCGTTATTATTTGCTGAGGAAACCGATTCCAGCGGGATAAATCCTTCCAATTATACTCAGCAAATATTTTATGATAGTATCTTTACAGGATATGCTCATAATACATATATAATCGACTCCACCCTACCTCCTTTGGCATACAATCAATTATCTCAATATAAAACCCTATATTATTTTGATGACGACAACATAGAGCATTTACTGAACTACTCATTAAATTCGATCAATTGGTTTCTGACGTATCCGAACAACATGCTTCTGGCCGGATTCCAATCGGTGTTTTCAGTTACAGGAAACAGCTTCTTCTACCCGGGGAATTCTTTCTATGATGAATTTGGGTTATCACGTGTAGAAAATTGCCCCACCGCACGGTTTATTCAACCGGTGACCCAGGGTGATTGGCCGGAACTGGAATTGAAAGACGATGCAGCATACTATGGGAATCTCCCGGGTATTTCTATTTTTGAGGGTTCGCCCTATGCGAAAGTAATCTATCGATTCAAATCCAACCCTCCGGGAATATACTTCGATGGTAAGCCGGTTGGAATTGTTTATGATTCCGGTCACGGTAAGAGGGTGGTTCTGGGATTCCCGATTTATTATTTGACTGTCCCCAGCGCCCAGGCTTTGCTCGCCAAGGTACAGGAATATTTTTCACAGCCGCCAATTTACGGTGATGCCAACCATGATGACATCATTAACGTTTTAGACATAACCTTTTTAATCAATTACCTCTATAAAGGCGGCTCCGCGCCCTTTATCCTGAACAATGCCGACCCCAATGCTGACTGCCGAATCAACCTGCGTGATATAACCTACTTGATTAATTTCCTGTATAAAAGCGGCCCGGCGCCGAAGATCGGGTGCATGTAAAGTTTTGTAGGTCAGGTCTCTCGCGGACTTGCCACAGTATAGCGGTAGGTCAAAATTCCCCCCGAATTCCACCCACGGTGGAATGAGCGGGGGTTTTGACAATTCTCACTGACACAGTATTGTCATGAGCGTAAAGCTCCTGACATACCTAATAAAACGCTGGAACACCGGACGGGGAATCTCAAACCCGACCAATTGACTCATCTATCCGACAGAAATGGCTTGCGTTGTCCCCGTTTGGGCTTATATTGAATACAGGTTTAATATTTACCTGCAATTTCTCGTACGAGGGATTAATATGGGCAAGATATCATTTATTGGGATTATGCTCGGGCTTTTCTTTTTGAACCTGAGTAATGTTTTTGCGGCGACCATTCATGTTCCCGCCGACCAGCCGACGATTCAGGCCGGGATAGATGCGGCGGTGAATGGGGATACCGTTTTGGTTGCGGACGGCACTTATACCGGCGATGGCAATAGAGACATATCCTTCAATGGCAAAAGTATAGTAGTTCAATCGGAAGCTGGTCCAGAGACTACTATAATTGATTGTCAGGCTGATAATACAAATAGACATAGAGCCTTCCTCTTTAATAAAAGCGAAAGTAATGAATCTATTCTTAATGGTTTTACAATCACAAACGGGTATGCCCCCGATTTTGTCGATTTCTATGGCTATAATTATGGTAAGGTGGGGGGGGGAATTGCTTGCGGGCAAGCATCGCCGACAATTGCCAATTGCATTGTTAATGTGAATCAAGGCATAAACGGCGGCGGCCTTTACGCAATGGAATCAGCACCAATATTGAGCAATTGCATCTTTAGGAACAATTCAGGAGATGGCATATATATTGAGGGTGCAGAAAGTGATACAGCACAGTTAATAGCCACTTCTATATCGAATAATCTAGGACCCGGAATATCCACTAGTCATTCAAGTGTGAATTTTGTCGACTGTATGATGGATAGTAATTTGGCGGAGGGAGTATTTATCAATAACGGTGATAATATTTCGTTTAATAAATGCTCATTTCGCGGCAATAACAAGAGTGGAATTAGATGTTTTGATACCTATGGGTCGCTAATAATTGACAGTTGTTTATTCTATGCAAATGAGGCTGGAGGTCTCTTAGAGGAATGTGAAGATTGCAGAGTCCGGGCTGTTATTAGCAATTCCTTATTTGATAGAAATACGGCGACTTACGGTGGTGGACTTAGGTGGCAAGGTGACTGGAATAGGTTTTCCTGCATCAATTGCACCTTTGTTAATAATTCTGCTTCATTGGGAAGTGGGATCTATGTAGATTATAATTATTATGCTTCCGTAAAAAATTGCTTATTTGCATTCAATGATGGAAGTGCTCCTCTATTTTTCGGAAATGAAGATTACAGTTTCGATACTTTACAGTGCACTGATATTTATGGAAACTCCGCAGGTGATTGGATTGGCCCTCTTGCGCCCTATTTGGGGATTAACGACAATATGTCTTTGGACCCGCGATTTTGTGATACGGCTAACAATAATTTTTATCTTGCAAGCAATTCACCATGTGCACCTGCCAATAATGGCTGCGGAGCCCAAATTGGTGCATATGGCGTAGGTTGTGAGTCTATTATTAGAACCTTGTATGTGGCTACTGATGGTAATGATTCGACTGGCGATGGCAGCGCCGTGAATCCATTTGCCACTATTCAGCATGCCATTAATATAGCGGCTGACGGCGATTTGGACTGCACCCCTGAGACTGGACACAAAAGGTTAGGAGGATTTGGCACGGATTGGTATTTTGATACGAGGAAAGGATGGTGCCATGAATCCGAAACGGAAGTTCAGTGTGGAGCTGAAACGGCAGGTGGTAGAGCAA
>JAPLUR010000013.1 GCA_026397505.1 Candidatus Zixiibacteriota bacterium | reverse complement strand
TATGCTTTATTCAACTATTTCAATCATAAATGGCACAGAAACAATGAAATAATAAAAACCATCAAAAACATGATACAAAAAGCAGCCTAAATAAATGAAAAAAAGGATATACCAATTTCCACACTAATATTGACATTACCTGTGCCCGGCACACGTCCTCGTGTGCCGATTTATTCAATGTAGGTCAACGACCCCTTAGGGTCTTGACATTGCGCCCCAGGCGCAAATTTCCCCGGTTGGTCGGTGTTCCGGGACGCCGCTCCAGCGGGGTCGAGAAACCCGACAATTTCACTTGTTCCGTCAGGTCCTGAATTCCCTCCCCGCACCAGCGGGGGGGGATGGCGACCTGACGGCCCGTCTTTCCCGCTCCATCAGTTACTTACGTTTAAATTCCCCCTGATTTCCGCACAATTGAATAAATGGGGATTTCGACATTTATTCTTGACAAGAGGTCCAATAAAGATATATTCGATATCCCCAACGGGAATGCACAAATGGTGATGAAAAGATTGTAGAATCCGCAGGGGATTCGACCTATAAGACTGCCATGAATCGCAGGCCAACGTAACACCAGCCGACGACTATCATGGCCGGGCCGCGGAGATATTAGAAAAACGAGAACAAATCAAGATAGAAACACTCAGGATAAGGAGAGAATTATATCGAAAAAACAGTTGCCATCAGGAAAAGTTTGTCTTAATTTAAGGTGTTTTCCTGTCAGAATTGTTTGACGACATACACTGCCATGTCTAGGTACTAATTGGGACTAGGCCTTATGGCAATGAAATTAGCAAGTTAGTGTAAGGAAAAGAAATTGCCCGGAATTATTAATGACGTTCTGAAAGAAGTCGAGAGAAGACTGAAAAAGAATCCCGAAATTGTGTCATGGATTAGGGAATGCGTCGGCGATAGAGAAACCAAATCTGATCCGGTAATCAGAGGTTTCAATGGCGACCCACTCTGCAAGATTTATGCACTCAGAATACTGGCCGAGATTGTCTATCAGAATAGTACCCACCTAATAGATTTACTCTGCGCGTTTGACAATTATATGGATTCCAACTCTAGTTTAAAAGATCCAGTAGAGCGGACTTTTGGCTTTTCAAACTCAAATTCTATTATGCTTTTGTCGGGTCGAGACATTGAGACCAAAAGCTTAAATCGTTGTCTGCGTATAATTGAATGTAATTCTTTCGCTTCGTATTGTCTCAAGACTCCTTACTATGGATACAAGCAAACGTTGAATAGCGCTGAAAAACTCCGTCAATACGCATTGAGTAATCCAGACTGCCTCGCGAAACTCAAAACGAGTCTGGAGTTGTTTTGGTTCGGCCTTCCTGAGGACTTGCCCCCCAAAAGTTCGAGTCCCGGATCGGATTGTATGACGGAGTTGGCAGAATTTGGATTGTCATGTGAAGCTGCTGGTCGCTACTACTTCGAGACCACATTCAGCAAAAACGAAAACATGAAGCACTGCGCGAAACCTACAACTTTCGATACTCTCACGGCCAGCATTAATCCAGCGTTCTTCCCGTCTAATGGGGCAAGTAACTGGGGGCGCGCACGTAGGTTTAACGAGTGGCAAGCTTCCGCGCGGGAATCAATTCACACAACTCTAGAAAATCTTGAGGGATTTGATATCAAAGCCCCTCTTGGCCCTTCAATGGTTATGGAGGCGAGTTCGACTAGCCTTGAGTTTTTTGTTGACGTGGTTTGGTCAGAATTAATAGATTACAATCATGATTTTGAACGAGATTTTTTGTTTCTTGTTGAAAACGGAATTGTTTAATATCTTGATAATAAGAGATTGCTTATGGAAAAACGACTATATACTTTAAATGAGAAACAGGAGTGGTTGTCCGAACAATCTGCCGAAAATTTGCGTATATGGTTGAAGAATTTTCTGGGATCGGGTCGTCCTTGGCCACTTTTCTTCGATGCGTCGTATGTAGATGAGGCCCAAGTAGTTGCGGAATTCCATGACCGACTGGGCGATGAGGTTTTAAAGTCTAAAATAAGGTCGCAGATTGGCAATCTAGTACTTACACTTCGTCCAGAACATGATCCAGCGGGCTATATACGACAGCTTTCCATTCTAGTAGCTTACCTAAGATTAACTGAGGGCCCGGTGGTGGACCGTCTTCTTCAGATCGCGAAGAGGAACAGTAGCGTCAATGCTAAGGATGATGTTCATAGGGAGTTATACGTAGAAATATTACGTGTGCTTGTTGGACTTGGAATGACGCCGGATCTTCATACTATCCTGGATCGCGAGCTTACCGATCCCAAGACAATCAATTTATTCTTTACCAACCTATACAATTCCGGACCTGATGGTATAAATCGTGCTATTGAACAATTCCCTCGATTGTACATTGCGCAATCTAATGCTCCTGAAATTCAAGGGGAAATTCGTAACGTAGTTGCTGACTTTTATAGAATTATTGGAAGTAACGGATTTGGTGAGCGTTTCTTTACAATATTGTCTGCGCTCGTACAAATCGCGAAGGAGTTGGTCGATAGTTTCCTTAGAGATTTAGTTTTATTGGGTATGACATTTTCATATTCAGCAAAAAACCGGCAGTTAAATTTGTGTTGGCGAGATTGGTATCCAGACATGGCACGCGTTTGCGAGTTCCCTGATTCTATAAATGGGCGTAAATTGGACTTTTCCCTAAAGTCCTTCTGGAATAAGTTAACGGCAAGGGGGTCCATTGATTTAATGGCGAATCAGGAAGAACTACAAAAGCCTTTTCAGGATGCTGAAATCATGCAATATGAACAGCTTGGTGAACTGGAAATAGGACAACTTGTAAGCCTTTTGCCAGTGCAACACTAAAGGGCGCATATAAAATGGCAAAGCCAATTTGTGGACGTCTCCTGCAACTTCATAGAGATACAAGCGAAATCAACTATCATTTAAATGCTCTTGAAATTGACCACCAGCTACTGATGGAAGGATGGCAGATTGTTTTCGCGATCGATTTCTACGAGATTTTTCAGTACCTATACCCTCTACATAATATTATAATTTCTGATGATGAATTGGATAAAAAAAGCAGAATTGAAGATACGTTTCATTATGCCGCGCGTTCGTACCTATTTGATCATCCGCCAGATGTGGGAGAGCCCATACTTTTGCCTCCCTTTGTGTTTGAGCTGGGAACCCATATTACAAGGCGATTAGCGAATGCATTCAAATTTAGAACCGCACCAACCGACTTCTACAAATCTATTGAGAAGGAGTTGACATCCGAGGAACTACTGAGATTCGAAGAAGCGTTGGAACAACTCCAAGTATCTTCAGGGTCTATTGAACAGATTGGTGCACGTAACGAACTGATTGATTTGGTCAAGTCCAAGTTGCACAAATATTTCAAAATAATTTACTTCGCCAGAAATAGGTATCGCCAAGCATTAAACGACTTGATTTTATCAAAGCCAGCCCGGTTTCGTTATATAAATGATGCGATTCCTGAAGTACCAAAAGAGGTTTATAGCTTAAAACGTGAAGAGGTAATTATAAGTCCTTGGTATGATTTATTTTCACGGCTGCGTTCGCATTGGGATACGGATTTTAGAGATGCTTATGCCATTGAGCAGGTAGTCAGAATAAACGAATGGCTACAATCTCAGAAAAAGAAGAAGCTGGTACTACTTCTCTCTAGCGCCACTTCAATGTTTTCAGTAATGAATTGGGACATAGATGACTTTCTCTGCATCAAAGAATTGAGTGAGCTAAAGAAAATGGATAGCGCAATTGGATCTAAGACGTTTGCGGAAATAATCGAAATCTGTAAGGCGAAGAGAACTGCAGTACCGGGCAGGCCGTATGATGAAAGCAGAGGACCATGTATTATCAAAACTTTTGAAGGCCATCAGGTTAGAGCTCTTAGAACAATAGATACGGTGCTCCATTACCATTTCTGCTGCGGCGGTCAATTCAAGACGCGTGAGGAACGGTGGCAGAGTGTTCTCTCTGAAGTGTCGGATAGGAAATCAGTGTTTGGCCGACACCAAAGATGGCTATCTCCACATCTAGATGGAGTACGGAATACTACTTGTACACATTATGATTATGATAAAGATGAAGTCAATGATGGTTCCAATTGTTTAAAGGCTCTTGATAAAACTGAATTACCAGGAGTGACAAACGCAATTAAGGAATTTTATAAATGGCTGGATAAAATACAATATAGCGAAGTTTTTGCAAATTCAAGACATTTCAGTGATGCGATCAAGGGAGTCGGCATTAACGCAAAGGATGAAGAGAGGAATCTCGCCCTGACTCGCTTCATAGAGGTCGTAAAAAACAAGGGCCAAGAGATAGACCAGTTCTTTGATCGTGAGCTAAAAGGCCTTCTTCAAGATAGCCATTATTGGAATCAGATCCGTGACAATGTGATACGCACCGTATACCCAAATCTTCTACACGGAATAAGATATTACGTCGAGATCATGATTAGACACGCTGACAGGATTACGTTTGAGAGTGATGCCATTAGACGACATCTCCAATCATTACGCAAGTCTGCTTTAAAAGACGATGATTTAAATTCGGCAAGAGAGAGTTATGTTGAACTTGTACAGGTAGCCGATACGGACACCCCAAATTCGGAGACAATGCTTTTATCGACTCTATTGATGTTCACATTCGGGCAATATGATCAATGTAAAAGCCTGATTGATAGTTTCTTTACGGATGATAAAAGGGAAAGGCGCTGGGAAAGCTCATTCACGTACTTCCAAGTGTTAACGCTAACATTACTAGGTTGTGAAAAGAATGACGAATCGCTTATAAATGAAGCTCGACACATAGCTGAGGCAAGTCGAACTAACTATCCAAATGACCCGCTTATTCTATATTTAATCGGTACAATAGAACTTATAATCATCGAAAATAATGTGGAAATTAATATGCGGCCATTCGAAGAAGTCATTGAATCATTTCTAAATGCCGAGGAAGCTGCAAAAGGCAACAGCGCTTGTGAACTTGCTATCCTGAATAATCACGCAGAATATATTGTCCTCAGGAAGCCAAATGAGAGGGAGTGGCTAGAAAAAGCTCTTCCGATTGTTGATAAAATGATAAATTCTTCGGTTCCAAGAAGCCATTGGCACCCCGAGGTCTTCGGCACAATAGCGCGTGTTTTTTCGAAATGGGCGGCGCTCTTGGAACAGGATTCACGCAAGAGTGATGCCGCGGACTATTTAAAAACAGCAGTTGATTACATTAATGAGGCAATTGAGTGCGCACAGAGCTGGGGAATGCCGAGTGATATTATCAAGAAATTGGAAATGCTGGCCAAGGAGTTAAAAAATTAAACGGGTAACCCACCCGCCGCGGCGGGCTGTGGGAAAGTTCGATTCGGAATATATATCCAGGTAATTCGAAATCCTTGCGCCTGTCCCAGCCTTTTAGTCGGGATTTCCTCACTTACTTTCATCCAGATCCCATCCCCCGCCCCTCCCGCAAAATCCCCATCAATTCGATGGTGATTTAACAATACCCCCTTCTATTAGAAAGAGAGTTATATTTATGTCTATTAGCCCAAAACAAATCCCAGCCGGCCGTGTCAACACCCCATATCTGGACGCTCACTCCAACATGAAAGTCGCTCGCGCCCTTCAACTTCTCTCACCAGGAAATCAAGAACGCTATCTGGCCGCATTTGTAAACGAACTCCCTCTCGGATGCTTCGGCAATAACTCCAAGACCCGCTATGACTTAATGTATCATTACGCAAATTTGCAGCACCCGAAATCTGTCCGCCAAATTGAAAACAAACCCATTTCCTTTGACCCCTCGCTTTTCGCCCAAGTCCTTTTCCCTCAACAGCTAAACGGCATAAGAAAGGAGGCTGGAAGGCCATGAAATAATTAGTAATACGAAGCCAAAAATGGCTATCAATATGCCGCAAAAGAAGTTGCACCGTTTATAATTGGCTTCGCTCCCTTTTACGTCCCCCCTATTTTGTCGTAACTCACTATATCAGAACCAGATCGGCTCTCAGGAAACTATGCCGGGCGCAAAAGCTGATAAATGGACTTGCAAAAAGAAAGGAATCCTTTAAAATCGAAGAAACGAACCCCAACTTCCGGATGGGTGGCATTCCCAGGCCGTTCGCTTCGTGCGGACGGCTTGGGGATGAACTTTTCTACACTCTCTGCAAAATTTGTATTGAGTCGATGGTGATTTAACCTTCGCCCCCTTATGTAGAAGGAGTGGTTATTATATGTCCGTTAGCGAAGAAAAGCTCATCACCAATCAGGCCAACACCCAAGAATCGACCGGCCCCAAAACCTGCCATTTTGGCATTTTCCCTACAGGAGGGGCAACGTGATATTTTAAAAAACGAAGAAACAAACCCATTTTGCCGGTGCCTGGCCCCCACCGCCGCACATTTATTGTGCCGCGCGGGGCATCAGACCCGCCAAAGGCAGCCACCCCGCCTATAATCAGTGTGGCCTGCGCGCCCGCTTGCAGCTTTCTTAGATTAATTCCGGTTCGCCAGTCGAATCGCTACTTCCAAATCCCCAAAATCAAGCCCATCAAAAGGAATCCAATAATATGATAGAGAACATTCACGGCAGTCAGTTTGAACGGGCGGCTTTCCATGGTGTCGTTGACCATAAAAGTCATCATGACAAAGCAAACGCCAGCCACCAGTGCCACCATCAAGGCATCGCCAACAGTGGCCGCGGAAGTCCAACTGAGGACCCGCGCCATGCCGTAGGCGGCAAGCAGACTGCATATCGCGGCATAAATCAATTTAACCGGCGAAAAATCCTTCTTAACCTGTTCCTCAGTCTTGCCGATTCCGTTCATCCAGGCCTTGCCAAAAAGCGGCTTAGCATACCATATCGCGCCAAAGACAAAATAGGCCATCCCTGCCGCCGAAATGGCCGCATAATTGAGTGAGGCATGATTCATATAATTTCTCCTTTGGTTCAGATTGCAAATGTAATCATAGAGGTTTCAGTTCCACGATGTCAACTTAAAAATGGGCCGGCTTTTACATGCGGCGATTTTGGAGATATGCCCGCGCTGCTTGAATAAGAAAGAGGGCTCATCCTGAGCCCTCATGCTATTGCGGCCAATCCAAACGGTTAGATAAGAGAATACTACAAATCAATCCATGTTAGTCGCACACATAACAACCAAGTAATTTCGCTGCCGGGCATTCATGGTCGCAGACCGTCGGAGGATAATAATACTTAATTAGGTCCGCGCACAAATCCGGAGGACAATCCGGGTAATTGGGAACACCATAAAATATATGCCCGCCGCAGCCATACCCGCACGTATAGGCAGTAACCTCATTCGGCATAGCCATATATATGCCAACGCCGAGCAGGAAAGCAATTGCCAAGACGGTTAAAGAGCGTTTCATGTGAATAACATCACCTCCCTTCCTTATGATTTTCTCACATTCGGATGGTCGCAAGCAGCTCTAATCTCGCAAAAACCGCATGAATTCGCGGGACAGGTTGCCGGGAAATTGGGCCTGTACCACCTTAATCCTCCCCCCCTTGTCGATACCGAAAAGAGTCGGCATCGTTATAATATTGTATAGTCTTTTGGCTTCATAGCGATCATATCGTACAAGCACTACCTCCCCAAGGCCATTAAGATCGCCCTCATAGGGCCAGTTGCTGTAATCGATCGCAATGACAAAGAGAATCGGCTTTTTGATATTTGGTCTGACCTGAGCACGCCAATATTCAATCAAATCCTTGCATGGCTGGCATCCCGGATGAGAAAAAAGAATCACGGCCCGCCCGGAGCCGATAATTGATTTGATGTCGGAAGGTGTACTATCCGGCAGTACACACGGCAAAGTCGGGACAATGTCGCCCTCCGTAACGAAGGGCTGCGGATCATGCCCCCCTTGATCGGGACTTATGTCCTCGGACTGAAATCGCCCTTTTTGTCCCCCTGTTAAAGCGTAGCCGACATATATGCCGCCGGAGATACCGACAAATATCAATACACCGGTCAGGAGATATTTGACATATTGATTCTGCAGGACGCCCATTTCACAGTCCTCCCAAGAATGAAACTGGTTAAAAAATGTCTATTCCGTCTCAATACTCTCAATTGGTCATCTATTCAATATATTATTCTCTTTGGTATTTGCGTACCGCCTTCAGTTGCCGATAAATTCTGCGATATATTGATTTGTCACACCATCAAAACCGAACTGAATCGCTTTTACAAAACCATATTGATCCAAGGCGAACATAATAGGCCTGGCCCGGATATTGTGAAAATCAGTCACATAATCATTTTCAAATTGTACCACGGCAGCGTTCTTGAAATTACTAAGATCTTCATCGTACGGATATGAGTCCGTTGGTACTGCTACAATCAGGAAAATGCCGAATTTGCTTATTGATTTGGCTTTTGCCTGCAAATAATCAAACAACTCGGAACATGGGGAGCAGTCATTAGCGGTGAAAACCACGAGGGAGCGCCGATCCTTAATCATTTCAGCAATATCCCCGGCGGTACCGTTGGCCAGGAGGCACGGAACAGGCGGAAAAGAGTCGCCTTCCTCTATAAGCGGGTGAAGATTTTCCTCTTTTAAGGTAAAATCATCAACCTCGAGACCGAGCGACGAGCCGAATTTGTGGCCGGTCAGCGCAAACCCCGTATATATCCCTGCCGCAACGACAATGGCAAATATGGCGAGCACCAACGCCCATTTTACGACGGCGCGCAATCCAATCGGAGACTTCAATGTCCCTCCAGAAGATGATCTTAGATGTTGATTATACCTACCTTATCATAAATACTCAATTAGCCTTTGTCAAGCATTTTTCTGTGTATTATTGAATTTTTGCGAAATAAATGTGGACTATATTTCCGCGAGTAGAATATCGTCGGGAATACTAATGGAAATTTTATCCCACAAATCGATTACCAAAATTATAAATGAGGGGCTACCGAAACAAGAAAATATCGAAAATCCCAATATTGAAGGTGCAGAATTGAAGCGCTGAATTACTCCCCGGTTGCGGAATACAGATTAAGGGAACGCAGACTTTATGCGCCTGGTTCTTTATCGCTTCTCATAACTCCCCCAAATAGGTCTTGCGCACCATCTCATTGCCGGCCAAATCAGAGGCTTTCCCCTCGAGACGAATTGCGCCCGTTTCCAGGACATACCCGTAATTGGCGACACTCAACGCCATGTGTGCATTCTGCTCCACCAGAAGAATGGTAGTTTTCAATTCCCTGTTGATTTCTACAATCTTCTGGAATATGGTCTTGACCAGTATCGGTGCGATGCCGAGCGAGGGTTCATCGAGCAGAAGCAGTTTGGGGCGGGCCAGAAGCGCCCTTCCGATTGCCAGCATCTGCTGTTCGCCTCCGGAAAGCTTCCCCCCCGGTTGTTTGATTCTTTCTTTCAGTTTCGGAAACATGAAAAAGAGAAACTCCATATCCTTTTCGATTTCGGCCTTATCGGTTCTGAGATATGCTCCCATTTCAAGATTTTCACGCGTCGTGAGATTCGCGAAAATCATCCGCCCCTCCGGGGCATGCGAAATCCCGGCGGCCACTATTTTATGCGGCGGCATGTTGGTGATGTCGTGACTATCAAAATGAATGCTCCCTCCGACGGCTTTGACCAATCCGGATATGGCCCTCAGGGTGGTCGATTTCCCGGCCCCGTTGGCGCCGATAAGTGTAACTATCTGTCCCTCTGCGACAGAGATATTTATTCCCCGCAGAGCACTGACGGCACCGTACCGCACCTGAAGATTATCTATCCGCAGCATAAATTTCTATACTTTCTCTCCCAGATATGCCTCGATGACCCGGGGATTGTTCTGTATCTCCTGCGGCGTTCCCTCCGCAATTTTGACGCCGTAGTCGATGACCGAGACCCGCTTGCAAATACCCATCACCACGCGCATATCATGTTCAATCAGGAAAACGGCGCTCTGATAGTGCTCCCTTATGGATGCAATGAGCTCCATCAGAGCCGCTTTCTCGGAAGGGTTCATCCCGGCGGCCGGCTCATCAAGCAGAAGCAGCCGCGGCCGCGCGGCCAGCGCCCGGACAATTTCCACCCGTCGTTGGAAGCCGTACGGAAGAGAGACCGCCATTTCGTCTTTTACTCTTGTAAGGTTAAAGAAATCAAGTATTTCTATGATTGTATCATGAATAATCCTTTCCTGATGGTGCAGGTTTTTCATTTGCACGGCCGCCTGCGCAAAACCATAGCTGATGCTTTTCTGCAATGCCGCCTGCACGGTCTCATATACCGTCAGCGAGGGAAAGAGCCGAATATTCTGAAAAGTCCTCGCGATTCCGAGCCGGGCGACATGATACGGTTTCATCCCGACAATGCTGGAACCATCAAAGAGAATCTCGCCCGAGGTCGGCCTATAGACGCCGGTGATTATATTGAACATCGTGGTCTTCCCCGCCCCGTTCGGGCCGATCAGCCCAAGCAGATCATCGGACTCAATATCAAGGGTCAGTTTCGATACGGCCACCAGACCGCCGAACCTGATAGTGCAATTTCGAAGCGATAGTAAAGCCATAGTTGCCGCCTGTAAATCCTCTATGTTCCGGTCGGTGCTTTGCGGAAAGAGCACTTGACATTTATGCCGCCGCCGAACAATCCCTGCGGACGGCTGAGCATGATGACGATAAGCAGCAGGGCATAGATGACCATGCGGTATTGGGCGATGGCGCGAAGCGCCTCGGGGAGAATAGTCAATATGACCGCCGCCAGAATGACGCCGACGATGCTGCCCATACCGCCGACCACAACCATTACCACGATTTCGAAAGAGCGCAAGAAGCCGAACTGGGAGGGATTGATATAGGTAACAAAGTGGGCGTACAACCCTCCCGCGATACCGGCAAAGAAAGCTCCGGTGACAAAGGCGACAACTTTGTAGTGAGTGGCGTTGATACCGATCGCCTCGGCGGCGATTTCATCATCGCGTACCGCCAGAAACCCCTTGCCGTAAGTGGAATGAATCAAGTTCCAGATCAGGACAATAACAACGGCCACCACGCCATAAACCCAGAAGAAATTGGACATCTTGGCGATGCCGGTGAAGCCGCGCGCCGCCCCCAGAAAATCAAGATTCTGTATGATGACCCTGATGATCTCGCCGAGACCAAGGGTGGTGATAGCCAGATAATCGCCTTTCAGGCGAAGACTGGGGATGCCGACCAGAAGTCCGAAAAACGACGCCACCAGGCCGGCTGCCAGCAGCGCCCCGGTAAAGACGGCATAGCCGGTCACTGTTCCGGGCTGGGCATGCGCCGAGAAGGTTATCACCGCCGAGGTATAGGCGCCGATGGCCATGAATCCGGCATGCCCCAGCGAAAACTGCCCGGCAAAGCCATTGATGATATTGAGACTGGAGGCAAGGATGATATTAATACCGATGTAGATGATAATCTGATAGTAATAGGGACTGATGCTTGATTCGAAAAGAGACAGAATCCCGGCCGCGATCAGAGCGCCCAGAAGATATAGCTTTGACAGATGCCGTTTCATAAAACCATCAGACTTTCTCCGCTTCATGCCGTCCCATGATTCCGGAGGGTTTGAAAAGCAGGATCAGGATCAGTATGGCAAAAGCGATGGCATCGCGGAAAGTCGGTGAGATATAGCCGGTAACAAAAGTCTCGGTCAGGCCGATAATCAGTCCCCCCAGAGCGGCGCCGAAAAGATTGCCGAT
Organism: Candidatus Zixiibacteriota bacterium; assembly: GCA_026397505.1. Lineage (NCBI taxonomy): Bacteria > Pseudomonadati > Candidatus Zixiibacteriota > Candidatus Zixiibacteriota bacterium. The sequence goes on along the minus strand of JAPLUR010000013.1, from coordinate 3,528 downwards.
GCCGCCGAGCACGGCCGCGATAAAGGCTTTCAGGCCCGGGAATATCCCCATCAGGGGATTGATGCTGGGATAAACCGAGGCATATAGGAGCGCAGCCGCCGCCGCCAGACTGGAGCCGAGCACGAAGGTGAATGATATCACGGTGTCGATATTGATTCCCATCAGCGCCGCCGCCCGGTGGTCGTATGAGACCGCACGCATGGCGGTGCCGAGTTTTGTTTTGAAGACTATCAGACGCAGCAGCAGCATCAGCGCCAACGCAGTGACTATTACGACTACCGAGTTGGTGCTGATAACGAGATTCTTGGCATTGACAATAGCCGCCGATGGAAAGAGAGTCGGAAAGAGCTTGGGGTCGGGGCCGAACACCAGCTGGCCGCCGTACTCCAGAAAGAACGACATGCCGATAGCGGTGATAAGTACAGTCAGCTTGGGGCGCGAGCGAAGCGGCCGATAAGCCAATTTCTCGATTGTGACGCCCAGAACGGAGCAGACGATCATGGCGATCAGCATGACCAGAATGGCGCTCAGAAAAACCGATCCCCCGGCTATTTTCATGACCTGGGGCGCCGCATAGTAGCCGACAAAGGCCCCGATCATGAAGACATCGCCATGTGCGAAATTGATAAAGCGCAGGATACCATAGATCATGGTGTATCCGAGCGCAATGAGGGCGTAAATACTCCCCAGGGAGACGCCGTTTATGACCTGTTGAAGAAACTCACTCATCGAGTGCAGCCGCAGGAATTTCCTACGGCTGGATGGTCTCCTTATAAGTCAACTTTCCATTTACGACTGTGATTATTACAATCGATTTGCGGGCGTTGCGATCTTTGTCGATGGTGATTAATCCGGTGACGCCGCGGAAATCCCGGGTAGCCACGAGGGCATCACGGATTCCGGCGCCATCAATACCGCCGGCTCTGCGGATAGCATCAAAGAGAATCATACCGGCATCATATCCCAGCGCCGCAAAGGCATCGGGAATATCCTTATAGAGGCTCTTATATTTATCGGCGAAATTCTGCACTACCGGGTCAGGGTCATCCGCGGTATAAGCCGTGCTGAAATAAGTATTTTCCATGGCGGCGCCGCCGATCTCCACCAGTTTACCCGAATCCCAGCCATCCCCGCCGATAATCGGCATATTCATGTTCAATTCGCGGGCCTGTTTGACAATCAGCGCCGCCTCGGTGTAATATCCCGGTACGATCACCGCCTCAGGTTCAGACCCCTTGAGGGCCGTCAACTGCGCTTTAAAATCGGCGTCACCCTCGCTGTACGCCTGCACCGCCACTACCTCGCCGCCCAAGGCGCCAAAATTCTCCTCGAAAAATTGCGCCAGCCCGATACTATAATCATTCTTGATATCCTTGAGCACGGCCACCCGCTTGAGTTTCAGGGAGTTGAAAACAAATTTGGCCAGAACCTCGCCCTGAAAAGGATCAATATAGCAAACCCGGAAAATATAATCTCCCTTTCTGGTCACCTCGGGATTGGTGGAGGCGTTGCTCACCATCGGAATCTGATTGGCCTGACAGATGGGGGCCGCCGCCAGGCTCCGCGAGGAGGATACCTCCCCGATCACGGCCACCACTTTATCGCGGGATATCAGCTTGGTCACGGCGGTGGCCGCCTCCTCCGGCCGCGATTGATCATCCTCGGTAATCAGCTTGATCTTCTTCCCCAGCACGCCGCCGGAATCATTGGTCTCCTGCACCGCCATCATCAGGCCGCGGTGGGTCGACTGTCCGAAAGTGGCCGTGGTGCCGGTCAGTGACGAATATTCCCCGATCAATATTTCGTTTTGATTGGTGCTGCTTCCACAGGTGATCATCAGCAGCATGAGAACCGCTGTCAAGACAACCGTAAAACAGATTTTCCAATGGCGCATTTTTACCCTCACTTGTTTTCTTTTATGATAACACGATCAATTTAACTATGTCACGAAAGACCTGAATTACAATCAACATCAACGTGTTTATTTTCCGTCGGACAAATCAGGTATAGATTATCTTCAGTTCCTCAATTCGCCGTGGAATATTCACGTCATGGGCGCATCGGGCCGTGCAGTTAGTACAGGAACGACAGGCCCGGAGTCCTCGCGTTTCGGAGATATCGTCAAGAGTGGTCCGCGCCTGATGAAAATCAGAGTACTGTGCGGCGTACATGTATGTGCGCATGAGCGAGGGAATATCGGTTTCATGCGGGCAAGTGGCCAGACACCGGCGGCATTGGCGGCAGAATCCATAACTCAGTCTGATCTTGTTATCAGACAGGAATTTTTTCTCCTCGGCGGTATATTCGAGATCGTAGGCAACGGCAAAATCCTCTTTCATATGTTCGAAATTGTCGTATCCCGGAATGGCGGTGGTAATGCTCTCGTTGCGGAGCACCCATTTGAGGGCGGCCGCCGTTGCGGTTCCATGGGCATATTCAGCGGTGGAATCAGAGCCGGGCAGGCGCCTTCCCCCGGCAAGAGTCTTCATGGCGACAATCCCGACTCCTTTGGCGGCCGCATTCTTGATGGCATCACGAAGAATCAAATCATCGGCCATGGTGAAGTTGCAGGAAGTCAGGACGACATCATAGAATCCGCTCCGGGCAACGGCATCGATAACGGCCGCCATTTCGGAATGGGTGGAGACACCGACAAAGCGGACTTTCTTCTGCTCCCGGAGCAGGCCCATTGCCTCAATGCTGGCCGGATTCAAGACATCATCGACACTGCTGACATCATGCAAATAAAGAATATCGACATAATCCGTATTGAGCCGCGAAAGACTGCCTTCGAAGGTGCTGTAAAATTTCTCCTTTATCTGGGTGGAATTCAGACCGCGGCGCAGAGCGGGGGCCATTATCTTGGTAGCGATAGTTACCTTATCACGCACTCCCAGCTTATTTATGACAATTCCGACCATCTGCTCATTACGTCCATATTGATAATTGCCGGCGGTGTCAAAATGGCGCACGCCCGCTTCGTACGAGGCCCGCACCACCTCGGGATTATCGGCATTCATCACTCCCATACTGATTATCGGTATTTCCAATTTAGTTCGTCCCAGCCGGCGGGTGATGATTTTGCTTTTCGCGGGCGCTGCCTTTTCGGAAGTCTCCTGAGCCAGCGGCCGGCCGGCAGGAAGACTAAGAAGTCCCGCAGATATCAGGCCCGAGACGGCGGTGGTCAGAAAGCCCCTCCGGGTAACACCGTCATTTTGTTCCTCCATACTATCCTCCAGTGGTATCATAAATCATGCCATAGAAAAGGATGCAATTCAAACCATGACTCTTGCCTGCCAGCATACCGCAATCTCCATGTTTTTCTGCAAACACAATATCGGGAGATTAATAGGGCCGGGTCAATAGATATAAAGCGATTTGCCTTCTTGGGTAATATCTTTATAAGTGTGTAAAAACGACAAGAGGTGTATCCTTAAGATTTACAAGCTGATTCAAAAGGAGACACCTAATGTCGTATAACGAGTTAGATTTTAGCAGGAGAAACATAGTCTTTGCGCTTTCGGAAGT
>JAPLUR010000012.1 GCA_026397505.1 Candidatus Zixiibacteriota bacterium | reverse complement strand
GGCGATTTTGTCACCCTTGGTAACTTATGGATACACTACCATTGGGCGCTGTTGCATCTGTCACCGGCCACCGATTACGGCTCCACCAGGCGAGATTGGCGGGCACTTGAGCGCCGGTGCGGGAATCCGGCAAAATCCATTGAAGCGAGTGTACATGTAGTTCTCTCGCTGGCCGCTCACCAGGAACTTCGTGAAGATAAAGCCATTGAACATTCGCAAATCTGCCTGTCCATGCTCAACGAGATGCAGTTTGATTATCGCATGACCGTGAAAAGCAACATCGCTCTGTTTACCCATTTCCAGGGAAAATCAAAAGAGGCTCTGTCACAATTTCAGGAGATACTGGTAGAGTGTGAGCGAAAAGGTGCCTTCACTATTATGCCGATGGTGCTCGTCAATATTTCCGAATTACACCTATCCCGTGGGGATTACAAGAAAGCGCGTGAATCCGCCGAGCGGGCCCTGCAAATGCAGCGTCTGCATGGCATAGATAATCGCGGGGTTGAAATGTACGCTGGCCGAAACCGCGGAGTCGCATGCTGGTATTTGGGCGAATCCGAGGAGGCAATTGCACATCTCAATTATTCATATGACAAGGCTTTAGAGTACGATGAGCGAGAACGGATCGTTACCGCTCTGTGGCTTGATTATTTCTATCTTCTCAAGGGCGATAGCCTTAGACCTCACCTTACGGATACTTCATCTCTTGGCACTCGGACAGAGCAACGACTCATATGGCTGGGTCGGGGAGCGATGCAGGCTGCTATGAGCTATAAATGGTACTTGTTGCGGAAAACGGCCATCGACCTCAATAAGCTGGCCATAACCACCGGCTCACATGCCTGGAGAATAACAACCAATTTTATGTTGGCACTCGCGGCCGATGGCAGCGGAAAATATGCCTTGGCCAGGAAATTTTTGCGCGCCGGATTACATCAGTTGAACCTGCTGCGCTGGTTTTCTTACCCTATGGCTGACGATTTAATCTCATCATTCGTTATCGTGAAATCGGTCAGGTACGGAATATATACCGACTCAGCTTATCTTCTGCTCAAAAGTGATCATCAGATTGACCTATCGTCGGTTTTCAACAGGGAGCTGGAATCCAGAGGTCTTACTCCCATTGAATTACATAATCTGTTCATCGCCGCTGCAGAGCTGCATGTTCGCGGCCTAGTCCGCACGTCAATCCGTTTCATGAAACATGGAAACAAGCTCGTCGCTGCCGCCGCTCATCGTTATCATGAAATGAACCAAACAATCCCGCTTCCGCCGCTATATATCAGAATGCTGGGTGGATTTTCCGTTGTAGCGGCTAGCAGAGGGGTGACATTTGGTCGCAGAAAGTCGCGACAGCTTTTGCAACTCCTGCTTATTGAACGATGCGGGCCTGTTCATGAGGAAGTGATTCTTGAAACACTGTGGCCTAACAGCAATCCGGCAAAGAGTAAGCCTATTCTTCAGACCTGCGTGAAGGATCTGCGGCGGGCATTGGATCCGCATCATGACCCGAAGGGCAAATCGTATATTATCTTTTCAAACGGACATTACAGCCTGGACATGCCGGAAGGTTCCACCGTGGATACAATCGAATTCGAGGACCTTCTTATAAAGGCGGGATTTCACAGCGCGACAGATTCTATCCGATCACAGGATCAGGAATCCGTTCTCAGGAGGGCGATTGCCATGTATCGCGGTGACCTGTTGCCGGAAGAGCGGTTCGAATCATATGCGGTTGAGTACCGCGAGCGGCTGCTTCAGAAATTCCTCGAAATATCGGTCGCGCTGGCCCGCTTCCTGATCGAGAAGGGAAGAGCGGCAGAAGCCGTCCCGGTGCTCGAACGAGGCCTTCAGCTCGACTCATTGTGGGGTGAAGGGGTTCAAGCGATGATGGTTGCGCGGGTCAAAAAGGGAGAAATTTATCGGGCGTTTCAAACCTACCGAGCTTATGAGAAACGGCTTCAGCAGGAACTTGCCATCTCTCCCGATCAGAGCCTGACCGCTTATTTTGATGAACTTGTTGCCTCGATGGCGCCGTCTTAATAGTCGCGGTGCGAACTGCCCTGTTCCACGCGAGCGCTCTTACCACTATTTTCCTGATAGAATTAGCCAAAAAAAATAATAATAGTGGATTAACGCGGGTGACATATTTTGCTGTAATATTTTTATTAAGTGTCAGGGATTATTTCCTGTCTGGAACATTAAAATCCCGAATGATTCGAGTCAACTGGTGCTCGAATATCAGAAACGCCTCAGCTTGTCGATGCTGATTTTATTGTGTATCGGTTCAGCAAGAGTCGGACACGGGTGGGCTTTTGGTTAAGAGGTAGTTTTGGTAATTTAATCTTAACGAAAGGAATGTCCGATGAGTGGCAAACAGGGTCGGAGTCCAGAAGCCGCGGTCAAGGAGATCCGAAGGCAGACTGGGCCGGTTTAAGAACCCGCCGGTCACAGCTTCCTGAAGGAAAATATAGATATTCTTGGGATTAGGTGAACTGCATTCATTGGAATGCTGTCCATAGCTGACAATATCTGTCCGCTTATGGGGCCACAGTAGTGCAAATTCCTTTGTGCAAATTTTGTATTTGACAGATAAGATTAACGGGTATATCCGCTTAACCTTAAATGGAGGATATGCCCGACGCGTGAAGTAGACTTCACGGAAAAGAATTTGTGGAATCTTTGGCTGGGAGTCAGCAGTATTTGGAGAATGATTCGGGGGAGCAGTATATGAATTGGCAGAGAATATTCACGATGGAAAACCGACCGACTTTGACATCAAAAGGGGCGTGGGGGAGATAATGGAACTTTCTAAGAATGCCTTTTCTTTATTGCATTCTGAGTTGCCGTCCCAAGTGAAAATGGCAATTAACAATTTTGTAGATAGGGTTGAAATTGACCATAAGAATAGAAAAGCAACTTTTTTCGTTCACAATATTCCCGAAGCATCAAAGACTTACGATGAAATTGTCTCGGTTAAAACATGCCGGAGGTCGGAATTATAGCCCAACTCTAACAATAACCTTTTAGTTGTCAGCGACTTAGCATTGCCCGAAAAGCGGCTTTATATGGCCACGGGGGTTAAATGCAGATAAAATACCTGCTTGATAGTTTTCGAAAAGCTGTTATATTTAGTTGGGCTTGAGCACGGCCTGTTCTTGGTTATTAGACAATATTTATACCGGAGGAGACTATGAGAATAATCATAGCATTGCTGACGGCCTTGGCTATCAACTTATTCATGATTGCCCTGGCCAGTATTGCCTGTGCTGAGGGGGAAATACAGAACTCCATTTCTATAAGTGCAGTTCCCCGTCTGCCGATTCCTTCGGAAATACCCCAAAAGGTGCCAATAGAAGCGGCAGAAATGAAAGAACCAGCCAATCTTGGGTTTGATCAGGTGGCCAGCGCCTCACCCGGCATGCAAATCGGTCTTACTACCTATGACCAGCAGTCTAATTGTCGGATGAACCGTCAGGTGGATTGGCGAGCCACGCAGATGGTTCATTTCACCTGGATGAAGCAGCTTAATCGAATTCTTTGGGGGGATCGCCGGACAGCATATGAAGCCTGGGACCCTGTTCAGGGGCGCCTGATCCATGCAGGCTCCGATGAGGGAGGCGGATGTTGCATTCATCCTTTATCCGATTATTCCGGTTATGCGGCTCTTGACGTTGACACTGAGGGAAAAACGGTTATAGGTAACCATCATAGAAGTTCCTGGAACGATGCCATGGTAGCAACTGTTTCGTATGATTATCTTCCCGCCTCCTGCTATTTTTCAGCTTATCGTAGCAGGATTCCGGACAGCCTGCTCAGCTATTTCTTTGATCCCGAGGGCGATTATCTTTACCAGTGGCCCTCGATGGAATATCAGGTTTGGAATGGGGATACGGTTACTCATGTATTTGCGCAGCAATTCAACGGGGGGGATCCGGGATTCATTGTCTATTTTAGACGGCACGGGAGTGATATTGCCGGCACCTGGGACTATCCGCCCAAGATGATAGATACTGTTTCGAACGGCATTTCGCAGACAGTGACGGCCTCCCGGGTCAGCGGCAAAGTGGCGCTTGTCTGGACCGCCAATCTTCCCGCCATCCCGGGCGGATATGAATCGGTTGATCGAGATCGACAACAGGACAACGATATCTACTATATGTTGTCCAATAATCTGGGTGCGACCTGGGACGAGAAACAGAATATTACGAAATCCGATTCCTCCAAAAGCGGATGGCGCGCCGGCAACGATCTTTCATGTCTCATTGATACCGGCGACAAACTCCATGTCATATGGGATGCCCGGGAGTATTCCCCGGCCAATGGAGGCACTTTTCCTCATTTCTTTGGAAGTCGCTTATACCATTGGGGCGAGCAATTCCCATCACAAATCAGCTTGATAAAAGACGCCAACTGGGATCTACCGGAGTACGGTTGCTTCGGAGGCGCTTGGAATACGATGTCGATCGTAAAGATGCAGATTTCGGAGTGTGATGGTAAATTATACGCCCTCTTTGTACAATTCAATGACATTTTCAACGGTAAAAATGACGATTGCCATCAGAGTAACTGGACGGCAAATAACTCGTCAGGAACCGCCAATGGTGAGTTATACGTCGCTATTTCCAACGATGAGGGACGCAAGTGGGATATATCGCGCAATCTTACGAATACCTACACGCCCCATTGCGATACGATCGGTGCGGTCATGTGCGAATCCGACATGTGGCCCGCAATGTCTAGATTTGGAATGGACGCCGCGGGCGGCAATTTTGCCGGTGTTCCAATTGTTGATCCCTCTGGCAGTTATTCCGGAACTAATTATTTGGATGTTTTCTACGTTAATGACAGGTATCCTGGCAGCTGCCCTCAAGATGAGGGAGTATGGACCACTAATCCAGTAAAATGGTTCCGTCTTCCATGCGTGGACCCTATTCCAAACCCGATATTGAGCTTCACGCCTAAAGAATTCGCTTTTCCTACCTGGGTCAAGCCGGGTCACCAACTCGATACCCTTGTCAGACTTGAGAACCTGGGCAATGCAGACATAGTATTCAGCTCGATAACGGCTATCAGGATCACGGGTACGGCTTACGATTGGCTCGGTGTGGCCAGCGCTCCAACCACAATACCATACACAGAGCCGTCTTATTGTTATATGAATGTCCAACTGAATAAAGGTGGGGTAGTCACCAGCAGTCCTTTTGGATTTGACGGCATAATTGTTTTTAACGGTAATTTTCTCGGGAGTCCCGACACTCTGAAAATCCATCTGGTTATCGCCGATTCGGTGCAGTTTCCTGAATGGGCTTCAATTAGAACCTCATGCAAAAAAATATCACTCAGCAATTCCGGCAACCTAGGCAGAAGTGGCGAGAACTTGGGAAATAACCTTGATTTCTTCAATGATTGCGATATCACCAACAATTTAATTGGGGAAGACGATAACGCCCGAATATATGGGCGCCTTTAGCCTCGGACAGCTGTGATTTTATAGTCCAAAGGCTGAGGATCTATAATAACGCGGGCACCACCGTGAACGGAGTGTTCATAGGCGAGATCATGGATTGGGATGTTCCTTCGGATTCTACTGTTGAAAATGGTTCGGGTGCCGACATTAGCCGTCGGATGATGTATTGTTATGGAGCGGAATATGGCACTGACGCAATCCCCAACAATGATTGCGTCCTGGCCAACCAGCGTTATGGCGCTTTTGCTTACTATGATGGTTATAGAATCCCATTCGGATATCCGGGCGACAGTATTCGCACCTTACGCGGTGCGTTCACATGCCTCAATTCTGATTGGGTGCTGCCCACCGGCCACATCGTGGCATCGCAACTTTATAAGAAGCTTATCGGTCTAACTATTTATCAACCCTGGCAATCGACTCATCCGGAAATGGAAGACTCCCTCTATCAGAACTTGAGCATGGTTACCGTCATAGGGCAGTACAATCTTTCGGCAACCGACACTCTGACTTTTGTGAATATTCTCGCCACGGAATATGATGACGGCCTGCTCGGCCTTCAGACAATGATTGACAAAGCCCGATCCTGGATTGGCAGGCGTCCCTACATATTTACCTGGCCTGGTATCATGGATTGCTGCAATAAACCGGGAGATGCAAATAATAATAACGCAGTCAATATCGGAGATATAGCATATATCATAAATTACCTATATAAAGGCGGTCCGACACCACCGTGTCTACGCAAGGCTGATGCCAACGGCGATTGCCAGATAGACATGCTCGACTGTATTCGCATCCTAAAATATCTGTATTGCGCAGGGTCAGCCCCGATCTGCCCCACAGGCTGCCTTTAGTTCAGGATTATGAGTAAGGAGATGAAAATGAGAAAGACAATATTGTTTATGACCGGTTTTCTTGTCATGTTTGCCGTTCCGCATTTTGTCCATTCCATGACCATGCGCGCAGCGGTCTCGCCTGTCGTGGCGCCGGATACGGTGATGGCTGGAGTCCCATTTTCGATTGACATATATATGAACAATAACGATTTCACCCGCTTCGGCCACTCTTTCACCCTTGTCCTCTATAGCCCTGATGCCAGTATTTACGGAGTCACTCATCAGGATGTCGCAGGACAAGGCGCATTTCATTCAGTGGAGTACCTCAGCATTTTTCAATTATGGGATATATTTAACCAATTAACCGGATTCAGTTGGGATGGTGTATTGCCGGATTCAATTAATCACAGCGCCCTTGGAAACAGAAGCTGTTCGCCCTGGCCGTCAAATCTGGGCGAGCAGATATATATGAAGTTCCATTTGATTATCAATGAGACGGGCAGATTCTGTATTGATTCGGTGGATCATGCGATCCACGCATATGACTGGCTTTTTGAATCCCCATCGCCGAGTTTCCATGGCCCCTATTGTTGGACAGTGATAGGCGGGGCCGACAGCGACGCCGACGGTGTACCCGATGCTTTAGACAATTGTTCCTCTGTTGCCAATCCCATGCAGGAGGATGCCGATGGTGATGGAATAGGAAATGTCTGTGATAATTGTACCGACACAGACCATGACGGTTATGGCAATCCGGGTTACCCGGCCAATACCTGCCAGGCAGATAATTGCCCGGCCTTAAGCAACCCCGTGCAGGAGGATACCGACGGGGATGGCATTGGGGATGTCTGTGACAATTGCATCGATACCGATCATGATGGTTTTGGTAATCCGGGCTACCCTGCCAATACATGTCAGGTGGATAATTGCCCGATCACCCCTAATCCGGGTCAGGAGGACGGTAACGGAGATAGTATCGGCGATGCCTGCACTTTTGCGTCATACACCGAAGAGGGAGAGGATGTTCAAGTGGATCTGGGCGCCACTGTCAGTCTGACCTTTGACAGCGTTTCGCAGGCCGACTCCACAACCATGACCATAACCGGTGATGGACCGGAACCGCCATCAGCGTTCGAAATAGTCCCGGAAAACGCTCCGATATATTACAACATCACTACTTCCGCTGCTTTTGAGGGAAATGTTCAGGTCTGTATCAACTATGATGCCACGAACATATCTCCCCTGGAAGAATCATCACTGCGACTTCTGCATTATGACACCAGTGTTTGGATTGATATAACTATCTCCCTTGATACGGCCGCCAATATCATTTGCGGGCTGACTTCTTCTCTCTCCCCGTTCTCCATGGCCATTCCATCCTATATCTGCGGAGATGTCAATAAGAACGGTATCGTCAATATTCAGGATATCACATATTTAATAAATTATCTCTACAAGGGAGGGCCGGCTCCAAATCCCAAAGCCTCGGGTAACGTAACCGGTAACAATGTCATCAATATACAGGACATTACCTATCTGATAAATTACCTCTACAAAAGCGGCCCGGCGCCCAAGTGCTCTTGAGTTTCAGATATTCTTCCAGAAAGGGGATAGCCCGAAAATGGCTGTCTCCTTTTTAATTGTGGTGTGAAATGTCAACGAATGGCCGTATCTTATTGTTTTGCAACGATATACAAAATGCCGGAGGTCGGAATCGAACCGACATGATGTTGCCATCGGAGGATTTTGAGTCCTCTGCGTCTACCAGTTTCACCACTCCGGCATTGAACCAAAAATAAAAAATCCTACGCTGGTCTGTCAAGTCATATCTATAATGATTTGATTCAAGGTATCATCAGATTCAAACGAGCCGGAAGCCTCTTTATGCTCCGAAATCGCCTCTAGAAATGATAGATATCGGCGCTGTCCTCGGGAATTAGATACTTATCAGTGCTGGAGGGGCCGACATATAATCCCCGGGAGGGGTGAGTGGGGCAGGTCTCCGTGGGGACATCATTAGCCTTAAAAACTTCGCGTCTGACATTGACACAGCGGTCGGTGGCCAGTTTTCCCGATTTAAGACAAACATCGGCGAACACAATCCCCTCGGGCAGCTCAAAATCCAGCATTGGGAGAGTATCGGTTGCCGCTTGCATGATGGCGGTCCAGATCGGGAGAGCATTGGCACCGCCGGTCTGATTTTTTCCGATGGAGGTCTTATCATCAAATCCGACCCAGACCCCGGTCGTGACCTGCGGGGTAAAACCGATAAACCAGTTATCGGCGAAATTATCGGAGGTTCCCGTCTTGCCGGCAGCGGCGCGGATGAATCCGAGGGCACGGGCGCCGCGGCCGGTGCCGTTGTCGATCACCGACTGCAACATATTCACCATAATATAGGCTGTCTGCGCCGAGAGAACCTCGTCCTTCTGGATATTCGTATTATCCTCAAGGATATTGCCGTAACGATCGGTTATTTTCATAATATATCGGTAGGGGACGCGGATGCCGCCGTTGGGGAAGACAGTATAGGCGGAAGTGAGATCAATCAGTCTGACTTCGCTGGTGCCGATAGCCAGTGACGGGACGGCCTGAAGCGGTGAAGTAATACCCATCTTGGTGGCATAGAAAATCGCCTGCTCGGGTGTGACTTTAAGAAGCAGTTTAATAGCAATCAGATTGCGTGAAAGTCGGAGGCCGTCGCGCAGGGTCATTTCCCCCATGAATTCATCATCGAAATTTTGCGGCCGCCACTCCTTTGCGCCCGGGATATTGAGGACAATGGAGTTGTCATAGAAAATGTCGCTGGGGTGATACCCGTTGTCCATGGCCGCCGTATAAACAAATGGCTTAAAGGCCGACCCCGGCTGCCGCAAAGCCTGCGTGGCCCGGTTGAATTTGCTCTCGACAAATGATTTTCCGCCGACCATTACCAGGACATTGGCATTTTCATTATTTATGGCCACGGCCGCCCCCTGTATTTCCTTATAAGCTCTTCGGGCATATCCTCCAGCCGGCGCGGGAATTAGGAAGGTATAATAGGGATTATTGATGCTATAGACGCGCTCGTAGAAGGCCTGCATGGTATCGAGCTTTTCTTTCATGGCCCGTTCCGCCTGCTCCTGAAGACCCCAGTGGAGAGTGCTGATTACTTTCAGGCCGCCCGAATAGAGCTGATCCTCGCCGTACCTGTCGAGAATGTACTGCCGAATGAGTTCGGTAAAATAAGGGGCGCGCCCGGTCTGTTCCTCGGGCGATTTCAATTCGAGCGGAAGTTCCTGGAGGGAATCATATTCTCTCCTGGATATTTTCCCCCAGTCATAATAGGAATATAATGAGTTGTTGCGAATTCTAAGCGCCTGCTCGGTGGAATCGACAAGATTATAACGGCTGGGGGCCTTAAGCAGCCCAACAAGCAGGGCACAGTCACTGACGGTCAAATCCTCAATCGATTTGTCGAAATAGGCCCGAGCGGAGGCTGATAGACCATAAGCACCCCGCCCGAAATAGTACTGATTGAGGTACATCTGCAGGATTTCTTCTTTGGAATAGGTCCGTTCCAACTTAATCGCGGTTAAGGCCTCCTTTATCTTCCTCTCGAAAGTTTTCCGGCGATGAAGAAAGAGCATCCTGGCGAGTTGCTGGGTGATGGTGGAAGCACCCTGGGCGCGTCGCCAGCGTACCAAGTCAATCAAAGTCGCTTTGAGAGTCCGCCCAATATTGACACCCCAATGGTCAAAGAATTCTCTGTCCTCAACCGCGAGCAGCATATCAACCATCTTCCCGGGAATTTCTTTATAAGGAGTGAGGACACGATTCTCGTTAAAATACTCCTGAAGAAGGGTTCCATCAGCCGAATAAATCTTGGTTTTCAGAGACGGTTCAATGTTATGAAGACTCTCGAAAGATGGAAGATCCTTCTGGTATATCATATATAATCGATAAAAGATAATCGCCGCAAGTATGGAGAAGAGCGCCGCCAGGATAAGAATCGACCTGATTACTTTCTTTCGATTTACTTTAACTTCATTGATCAAGTCGTTCATAGTGTTTATAAATCGCCTTTTTTTGCGATCAAGTCAAGGAAAAAAGGGTTGCCATGAGTCATGCGAGATAGCATACAATTTCTTATACGATTATGAAATGGAATAGCGGTAATGTCAATATTAGTGTGGAAATTGGTATATCCTTTTTTTCATTTATTTAGGCTGCTTTTTGTATCATGTTTTTGATGGTTTTTATTATTTCATTGTTTCTGTGCCATTTATGATTGAAATAGTTGAATAAAGCATA